>JBFXHW010000170.1:0-6284 GCA_050176605.1 Sphingobium sp.
TTCAATGATATTATAATATCTTGTTCCGGAATTGCGGCTGATTTAGTCTGTCACAATCCGTCATCGATATGTCATGAGAGGATTGTCGAATTGCCTCGTTTCGGGTTCGAAATTGTCCCTGTCCGCCGTCTTGGGCGGCTAGCGATGGTTGGAGGATTGCTGGCGGTGCTAGCCGCATGCAGTGGTCCGCCGATCGAGCAGCCTCCCGCACCGCTCGCGGCCGATCTTCGCTTTTTCGGGAAGCGGGGCACCATCGAGATCGCGCCGGTTCATTATGCGATCGCGCAGCTGGGTGCAGCACAGGGCGATGTCGCGAACGGCGGGATTCCCGACATGTTCATAGGGCGTGACGGTCGTATTGGCGATCTGGCCGGACAGGCAGAAACCCAGGCGCTACGCAGCAGCCTCGATCATCAGGGGATCAGGATCATTCTGACGATCGCCGAGGGGCATTACCGGATCATCGCCCGGCGATCCGCTGGAATAGAAACAGTAGCCGATTTGCGGGGGAAGCGAGTGGCGACGATGCCGGGCACATCGGCCGCTTTCTATCTCGACCGCGTGCTCGGGATGGCGGGAATGAACGACGAGGACGTCCGTATCGTGGCGTTCAAGCGACCGCAGGACATCGCCCAGACATTGCTCGACGGCAGGGCCGACGCGCTTGCGATATGGGAGCCCGAGGCAGAAATAGCTGCTCAGGGACTAGGCGACGATGCCGTGATCTTCGCGCCTGATGTTGGATACAGGGAACTGTACAATCTTCAGACCACAGAGGCGAAGCTGGCTGATCCCGTGAGCCGGGAGAAGGTCGTTCGGTTCGTCATGAAACTGATCGAGGCTTCGCGAAACCTGGCAAACGATCCTTCACCGGCCATCGCGCTGGCAGAGGAGGCCTCGGGCTATCCTGCGCAACTGATCCGCGCTGCCTGGCCGCATCATGATTTCTCGATGACGCTGTCGCCTGATCTGCTGGATACGCTTGAAGCCGAAGAGGGCTGGCTCGCGCGTCATGCCGGTAGGTCACCTCGAACGCGGGAAGAACTGGCGATCATGATCGACCCATCTGTGGAAGCCGAAGCGCGTGCGCGTCTGTCGGCCCAAAACTAAGCCGGGCGTGGGAGGGGAAGAAATTGGCGGAGACGGAGGGAAAATCGGGGCATGAAAATAAACGCATTAAAATCAGTCTATTATAAGGAATTATACACAGCATTTCTGACAATCTGTGTAGCAGTTTTGAGTGCTCTTTGCAACGATCGTCAGATCGCGTCAGTGGTCGCTGGCGCGCTTCAACGAGCAATGTTTGAGCGCGGAAATCCAGAAGCCCCGAAGCTTGGTTTCTTTCACTTCAGTTTTTTCCACAGGTTGCGCGGTTTTGGTAGGTCCGATACACTCCGTAAGGCGTTTGTACGCGCCTTGCGATTCAGCCCCTACTTCTGTTTCGCGCCCGTTCGCCTCCGTAGCGGAGCAAATGCGGCCGTTTTGCCGCCACCATCTGAAGGAGGTGATCATCGCCGGTCTCCCGACGACATATGTCTTTTTCGCCCTGACTTTTCTCCCGTTGCGCAAGCGCCCCTGATATGTGCGGTATTGCAGGAGAAATCCGCTTCGATAATCTTCTGGCCGATAGCGGTGCGGTGGTACGCATGGCTGAGACGCTTTCGCCGCGCGGGCCTGATGGAGCCGGCGTCTATTCGCAGGGCCGCTTTGCCCTTTCCCATCGCCGGCTCAAGATCATCGACCTATCCGACCATGCCGCCCAGCCGATGGTCGATGCCCAACTGGGCCTCAGCATCGTCTTCAACGGCTGCATCTATAATTATCCCGAGCTGCGCGAAGAACTGACCGGCTTGGGCTACAGCTTTTTCTCGCATGGCGACACCGAGGTGATCCTGAAGGCCTATCATGCCTGGGGACCGTCTTGCGTCGAGCGGTTCCACGGCATGTTCGCGTTCGTGATTGTGGAGCGCGACAGCGGCATCGTGACGATGGCGCGCGATCGTTTCGGCATCAAACCGCTTTATTACAGCCTGTCGGGGAAGCGCCTGCGCTTCGCCTCGACCCTGCCTGCGATCCTGGCGGGCGGCGATGTCGACACCTCGATCGACCGAGACGCTCTCCATAACTATATGAGCTTCCACGCGGTGGTGCCGCCGCCGCGCACGCTGCTTAAGGGCGTGCGCAAGCTGCCGCCGGCAACTGTCCGCCGCTTTGAAATGGATGGCAGCTTCAAGGACTGGCGGTACTGGAACCCACCGCACGAGCGCCGCGCCGAAGATGCGGGCCTTTCCCGCGAAGACTGGCGCGACCGCGTACTCGATGCGCTCAAGCTGGCGGTAAAGCGCCGCATGATCGCTGACGTGCCGGTCGGGGTCCTCCTCTCTGGCGGAGTCGATTCCAGCTTGATTGTCGGCCTGCTCGCCGAACAGGGGCAGACCGGCCTGATGACCTTTTCCATCGGCTTTGAAGAAGCCAATGGCGAGAAGGGCGATGAATTCATCTATTCCGACCTGATCGCCCGGCGCTTCGCTACCGATCACCACAAGATTTTCGTACCTTCGTCGGAACTGATGGAAAACTTGCCCGGCACTATCGCCGCGATGTCCGAACCGATGGTAAGCTACGACAATATCGGTTTCTATCTGCTGAGCCGGGAGGTTTCCAAGCATATCAAGGTCGTACAGTCCGGGCAGGGCGCCGACGAGATTTTCGCCGGCTATCACTGGTATCCCAAGGTCGCGAGCGCGAACGATGTCGTGCGCAACTATGCTGCCGCTTTCTTCGACCGCGATCATGCGACGTTGGGCACCCATCTTGCGCCTCAATGGCTTGCGGACAGCGACGCAAGCCGCGATCTGGTGTCGGCCCACCTGCTGGCCAAAGGCGCGGAAACCCCGGTTGATCGTGCACTGAGGCTCGATAGTCAGGTGATGCTGGTCGACGACCCTGTGAAGCGCGTCGACAATATGACCATGGCCTGGGGCCTTGAGGCGCGCGTCCCCTTCCTTGACCATGAGCTCGCTGAACTGGCCGCAACCATTCCGCCCGAGCTCAAGCTGAACGACAATGGCAAGGGTGTACTGAAAGATGCCGCACGCCTTGTCGTTCCGCACGAGGTGATCGACCGGAAAAAGGGCTATTTTCCGGTGCCGCAGCTCAAATATATTTCCGGTCCCTATCTCGATCTGGTTCGCGACGCGCTTTCCAGTCAGGCCGCGCGCGACCGTGGCCTCTTCCGGCAAGATTGGCTGGACAAGCTCTACGCCGACCCGGCCAGCCATATCACTCCGCTACAAGGGTCGGAACTTTGGCAGGCAGGCCTCGTCGAAATGTGGCTACAGACCAATGGGGTCTGATACGATGATGTTCGACACCGCCATCTTGCCGCACAGGGCTGCCACGGAGAACGCCGTAGCCGAATGCGGCTGGGGCCGCGTCATCTTTGGCAACAGCTTCGCCGATGTCGGCGAATTCGCCGAGGCGTTGCGCGAGGAAGAGCCCAATTGTCGGGACATAGCGATCTACATCACCAACCCGCACGTGTTGCTGGCTAGCGCACCACAAGAACTGTTTCTCGATCCATCCCATACATTCCGGTGGGAGAGGAAGGATTATCACGCAGGCGAGGCAACGCTCCAAATTGCCGTTCGTGCTGTCAAGGCAGGTTTGGACGTCGAGGCAGCGAACCGCATTTTCGCCTCGCGCGGGATGGTAGAAATCCGGCCGGAATATTTCGACGACGATCTCGATGCGCGCGGGATCTTCTTTCTGGTGGCGGAAGATGCGCACGGCACCATTGTCGGTGTCGTCATGGGCATCAATCACAGCTTCTATCTTGGCGAAAACGACAAGGGCAGCTCGCTCTGGTGTCTCGCGGTGGACCGGCAGGCGCGTCATCCAGGCATCGGCAAACTGCTGACCCGGCGCCTCGCCGAGCTGTTCTGGAGCCAGGGTGCGGACTATATGGATCTCACCGTGATGCACGATAACGATCAGGCTATCGGGCTTTACGAAAAACTCGGCTTTCACCGCATCCAGAGCTTCACTGTCAAGCGCAAGAATACATTCAACGAGAAGCTGTTCGTGGGCCCGGAACTTGGCGCCAAGCTCAACCCCTATGCGCTGATCATCATCAACGAGGCGCGGCGGCGCGGCATCCATGTCGATATTATCGACGAAGAAGGCGGGCTTTTCCGCCTTTCGCTCGGCGGGCGCAGCATCGTATGCCGCGAAAGCCTGTCGGAAATGACCAGCGCGGTCGCCATGTCGATCGCTGACAACAAGGAAATCTCTCGCCGCGTCGTGGCGGACGCAGGCGTGAAGGTGCCAGATCAGGTTCAATGGGACGGCACGCGTGAGTGCATAGAGGGCTTCCTTGCCCGAAACGGGTCTGCGGTGGTCAAGCCCACTCAGGGCGAACAGGGGCGCGGCATTTCTGTCGATCTGCGCACGGTCGAGGAAATCGAGAGCGCCATTGCAACAGCCCAGCGCATGGCGAGTACCGTGCTGCTCGAAGAATATTTCGAAGGACATGACCTGCGCCTTATCGTCATCAACTTCCGCCTTGTGGCCGCGGCGATCCGCAAGCCCGCCAGTATCAATGGCGATGGTTCTCATACAATTCGGGAACTGATCGAGGCACAAAGCCGCCGCCGTCAGGCAGCGACCGCGGGCGAATCCCGCATTCCCATCGATGCCGAAACCGACCGCATCGTGTGCGCCTCGGGTTTTTCGATGGAAGACATATTGCCGGACGGGCAGGAACTTCAGGTACGCAAGACCGCGAACCTGCATACCGGCGGCACCATCCACGACGTGACCGACAGCGTCCACCCGGACCTGATCGACGCAGCTGTGACGGCAGCCAAGGCAATAGACATTCCGGTCGTGGGCATCGACCTGATGGTCAAGAGCCCCAACCGACCCGACTATGTGTTCATCGAAGCCAATGAGCGTCCCGGCCTTGCCAACCACGAACCGCAACCGACTGCGCAGCGTTTCATTGATCTGCTTTTTCCGTTATCCATTCCTGCCGAAGTGCGTACGTTACGCGCCGGACGCAAACCAAAATAATGACCCGAGAGACCAGCGTGACACGACTGACCATCGACATCGACTATCTGACCGGCATATTGGCCAAGCTGTTGAAAACACCTTCTCCAAGCGGTTTTACCGACAATGTGGTCCGGCTCGTATCGGCTGAGCTCGATGCCATGGGTCTTGATGCCGAACTGACCCGGCGCGGAGCCATCCGCGCCATCCGCCGCGGCAAGGATCCTCGCGGTGCGCGAGCCATCGTCAGCCACCTCGATACACTTGGTGCGCAAGTAAAGAACCTTAAGACTAATGGCCGGCTCGAGATCGTGCCGATCGGCCACTGGTCGTCCCGCTTTGCCGAAGGCGCACGCTGCACCATCTATTCGGACAAGGGCACCTATCGAGGTTCGATCCTCCCGCTCAAGGCTTCGGGGCATACGTTCAACAAGGAAATCGACGAGCAACCGGTCGCCTGGAACAATGTGGAGGTGCGGGTGGACGCCTATGCCCGTGGCCTGATCGGATTGCAGAAGCTTGGCATTGAGGTTGGCGATATCCTCTCGATTGATCCCGAAACTGAAATACTCGACAATGGCTATATCGTCTCGCGCCATCTGGACGACAAGGCGGGCGTCGCGATCATGCTGGCTGCGATCAAGGCTCTTCAGGTCGAGGAAGTCGAAACGCCCGTCGACGTCCACTTCCTTTTCACTATCGCCGAGGAGATCGGCGTCGGCGCATCCTCCATCCTGTTGCCGCAGGTCGCATCGATGGTCGCGATCGACAACGGCACGACGGCTCCGGGCCAGAACAGCGACGAATTCGGCGTGACGCTGGCCATGGCTGACCAGACCGGGCCGTTCGATTATCATCTGTCGAAAAAGCTCGCCCAGCTCTGCATCGACAACGACATACGCTATCAAAAGGACGTGTTTCGCTATTACCGCTCGGACTCGGCGAGCGCGCTGGAAGCGGGCGCGGACGTGCGCACGGCGCTCGTCACCTTTGGCATCGACGCTAGCCATGGCTATGAGCGAATCCATATCCACGCGCTGCGCTCAGTCGCGGAACTCGTCACCGCCTATGTGTGCAGCCCGGTGATGATAGAACGCGACTTCGACCAGATCAGCGACGTGCGCGGCTTTACCCGTCTTCCCAGCAAGAAGGCGAAGCAAAAGCTCTCCGCCGATATCAAGGTAAGCGATACGAAGGCCGATCCGAGCTAGGACGCTGGTTAAGAACTAGTA
>JBFXHW010000171.1:0-6277 GCA_050176605.1 Sphingobium sp.
TATCCGGCGCAAGCAATATGAAACCATGTCCGGCAGTGCGCGCAAGGCGGTTGCAGAGGCCACGGTGGTGCTGATGAACCCGACCCACTTCGCGGTTGCCCTGCGCTATAATCCGCTGAGAGGTGATTTCGCGCCCACGGTGGTTGCGCGCGGCTGCGACGCCATGGCCTTCGCCATTCGTGACCTTGCCGAAGCCAGCAATGTGCCGGTGATGCAATATCCCGAACTGACCCGCGCGATCTACTTCACCTCGCGCGTCGGGCAGGTCGTGGACGAGGCGCTGTACATGGCTGTGGCCACGATTCTGGCCTTCCTTTTCCGCGTCGAAAATCGGCTCTCGGGCGAACACGAGCGGCCCGACATCGATATTCCCCGTCATATGCGTTTTGACGGGGAAGGCCGGAAACCGGACGAGAACGGCTGAACCGGAACCAGCCAATCCGGAAAAGCTAGTAAATTTAGCCTTAATCCGATTTGTACATCGCCAGTTTACAGCCACCCCCTATTGGTGGTGCCATGAATGAGTTTGTGCCTCGCATAGACAGCGTCACGGCAGAGCGGCCCGCCCCGGTGGTACGCTCCATCGCGGCAGTCCAGCCGTCCAACGGCCGGCCTGACGGCGCCGGACAGGGCGATCTAGGCGCAGATTCGGGCGAACAGGCACGACGCGACCATATGGCCAGCGTCTTCGATTATGCGCGTGTGCAGGCCCGCATCGCCAAAATACTGGCGGAAATCGACACGAGCTCTATCGGTCTTCCCGCTCAGCAGGAGGCGGACGCCAGGATCGAGGCGCTCCGGCCAGAACCGATGGTCATCATTCCCCTTCCGCCTGCCAGTCTGGAAGCGATCGAGAACGCGGTTCGCGTGGCACGCGCCATGGTTGAAAAAGCCGCGCTCACGCGGACGGCGCAGGCCAATGTCGAACTCGGCACCGTCAATCAGATGCTCGCCGCGTCGGCCTGAAAAATCGGGCCGGAAAACTCCGATAAAAAGTCACTTTCTTCCTAAAGATCAGGGACGCCGATCCGTTATTCATCCCTGGAGGGAATGAACATGGTCAGTATCGGTTCGAGCATTGCGAGTATTCTCGGCGTAGGGTCCGGCATCGATACCGGTGCGCTGGTCGATCAGCTGGTCGGTGTGACGCGCGAGCCGCGCGAAGCCGCAATCAACCAGAAGGTCTCGCTTAATAGCTCACGCATCTCGGCGCTCGCCTCCGCGACCGGTTCGCTCAAGACCTTTTCCGACGCGCTTAGTGAGACGCTGAACATCGGAACCTATTCGGCGCTGCTGGCCGCGAACGATCCCACATTTGTTGCGATCAGTGCGCTTCCGGGCGGCGTGCCGCAGGGCCTGCCCGCTCAGATCGAGGTGCAGCAGCTTGCCTATGCGCAGACGCTGGAATCGGCAATGCTGGCCGCGCGGACCGATCCGGTGGGCCTCGGCACGCTGACCCTGACCACGGCGTCGGGCGCCAGCACCATCACGATCGACAACACCAACAACACACTCGATGGTCTGGCCTCCGCGATCAACGGCGCCAATGCGGGCGTGACCGCCAGCGTGGTGGTCGACAATCGCGGCGCCCGGCTTGTCCTCAAGGGAGCTACTGGCGCGGCCAATGCCTTCACGCTGACGAAGGAAGTCACCGATACGGCGGACGCGCAGCTTTCGACATTCACCTTCGACGGCACCACTGGCGGCATGACGCGGACCCAGGCGGCGCAGGACAGCATCGCCGTGATCGACGGCATTACGCATCAGAACGACAGCAATACGCTCGACACGGCGCTTCCCTATGTTCGGATCGATCTCAACAAGGCCGCGCCGGGCACGCTTGTCACCCTGGCAAGCAGCCAGCCGACTGCGACGGTCAAGGATCTGGTGAAGGAGTTCGTCCAGGCCTATAATTCGCTGCGGAGCGCGCTCAACGGAGCGACTGCGGTCGGAGTTGACGGAAAATCGGCCGGCGCGCTTGCGGGCGATCCCGGCGTGCGCGACATGATGAACAAGCTGTCGCGCCTTACGACCACCCCGCTGACGACTAGCGGAACCTATCAGACGCTCGGCGATATCGGTGTACGGACAAACCAGGACGGCACGTTGACGCTCGACGAAACCCGGTTCGATCAGGTTTCGGCCGCGGATCCTCAGGCAATTGCCCAGATGATCAATCCCGCGGTGAGCACGGCTACCACCCCGGGGCTCGCCAAGATCGTCTCAGACGTGAAGACGCAGCTCGAGGATACCAACGGCGCGCTGGCCTCGTCTAAGTCCAAATATGACCAGCTTGCCAAGGCCTATGCCAAGGAGTTGGAAAAGCTCAACGAGGACATGGACAGCTACGAGGAGCGACTGAGCACTGTCTACACCGCGATGAACACGAAGCTGCTCGCGCTGAAGGCGACCCAGAGCTATCTCGATCAGCAGATCGCTATCTGGAACCAGAAAGACAATAACAACTGAATTAAAACAGAACAGTAATTCAAGGACCTAAGAAAAATGTATCATTCCACCGGATTTGCGGGAGCCGCCAGCCGCCGTTATGCCGCCGTCCACGCCGGCAGCCGGATCGAGAGCGCGAGCCCCCATGGCCTTGTCAAAATCCTGTTCGAGGAGCTGCTGCTGGCGATCGATGCCGCCGCGCTGGCGCTTGAGCAGGCGGAGCGCCCCAAGGCCAACGACAAATATGTCCGTTCGCTCTCCATCATCCATGCGCTCGATTCGAGTCTCGATTTCGACAATGGCGGCGATATCGCGCTAGGCCTCGCGCAGATTTATCGCGAGGCGCGCAGGCTGATGATTTCGGCCTATCAGAACGGCCGGTCGGCCGAAGCCCGCAAGGCGCACGCGATCATTTCGGAAATAGCTGACGCCTGGAACAGGATCGGCTGACCACATAAGAATCACATAAGATACGCCCGCCGGTCGGAGAATCGAACGGCGGGCGGTATGAGATGGCAGCAGGCGCGTTGATGCGCGCGCCGCGAGCGATCAGATCTGATCGAGCATATATTCCGCGCTCGAAACCTTGAAATCGCCCGGTGCTTCGACATTCAGCTCTTCGACGACGCCGTCATTGACGATCATCGAGAAACGCTGTCCGCGCATGCCCATGCCGAACTTGCTGCCGTCCATTTCGAGTCCGACCGCCTTGGCGAAGGCGCCATTGCCGTCCGCCAGCATCGTCACCTTTCCATCGGCTCCGGCCGATTTGCCCCAGGCGCCCATGACGAAGGCGTCGTTGACGGCGGTGCAGGCGATTTCGTCGACGCCCTTGGCCTTCAGTGCGTCAGCTTTTTCTACAAAGCCTGGAAGGTGCTTCGCCGAGCAGGTCGGGGTGAACGCACCCGGAACGGAAAAGAGCGCGACCTTGCGTCCCTTGAAAAAGTTCTCGCCGTCGATCTGCTCGGGGCCGCTTTCGGTCATTTTGACAAAGGTTGTTGCGGGCATTTTTTCGCCCTTTGCGATGGTCATGGCGTGAACTCCTCGGGGGTTTGGAACCAGCCGTTCAGTTGGGCTGTCTTTGGCGCAAGTCAAGGGGGCAATCGGCCAAAGAACGGAAAATAAGACTGCGTTCAGCTTTTAGGAAGCCGTCGCATCGGGGAAAGAGGTTGCCGCTTCACGCGAGGTGGGATTAGGATAGGAGCATGTCTCCGGCCCAGGCAGATATCGGTGCAGACAATCCGCGTTTCTATGCGGGACGCATGTTGCTGGCCATGCCGGGCATGGCCGACGACAATTTTCGACGCGCGGCCATAGCGATGTGCGTGCACGACGAGCATGGTGCGATGGGTATCGATGTGGGCAATGCGATCGAGGGGCTCAGCCTTGCCGAACTCATGGCCAGTTTCGATATCGAAGCGGAGGCACTTGCCCATGTTCCCGTGATGCGCGGCGGTCCGGTCGAGCCGCAGCGAGGCTTTGTGCTGCATGGCAATGACTGGGGTGGTCAGGACCGGGCCGAGGTCAGCGCGGAATGGAGCCTGTCCGGTTCGCTCGAGATATTGGAGGCGATCGCCGCAGGAGAGGGGCCTTCGCGCTATATTGTCGCGCTCGGCTACACCGGTTGGGGCGGCGGGCAGCTTGAACATGAAATGACACTGCATGGCTGGTTTTTGGGTGGCGAGATTCCCGCCGATCTTGCCGGCCTCACGCCGGGACGGCGCTGGAACGAATGCTTTCGCCGGTGCGGGGTCGACACGCGGCTGCTCGCCGGAACTGCCGGATTGGCCTGATCCCCCAGGAGGCGTTGCCGGATTAAAATGCTGTTTACGATTGCCGGTGAGCAATCGGTAATCCGACCCTGACACTCTTTCCGTGGTCAAGCGGAAAGGGGTAATCATGAAAGGTAAATTGGGTGCGGTCGCGCTGGTCGCGGCTATGTGCATGGGTGGTCAGGCGCAGGCAGCGAGCTGCTGGAGCGCTGTCGCCTATGAGGCCGCGCAACTGCGCGATTTCGAGACATTGCTGATGGTGCAGACACTGCGGTGCCGCATCAAGGATTTAGATTTCAGCAATGATTACAATCGGTTTGTGCGCGAGAAACGCCCGATTCTGTCGGCCGCCAGCGACCAGTTGCGCGGCCAGTTCGCGCTGGACGTGGGCAAGGGCAGGGCGCTGGGCGCCTATGACGACTTCATGACGAAGGTGGCGAACGGATATGGCGGCGGCACCGTCGGCATGGATTGCAAAGACTATGCGCGGCTCGCCAAGATGGCAGTTCAGGCGCCGGCTCAGCGTGCCGCGATCGTGAAGCTCGCCGAAAGCGTTGGGTCGAGCCCACGCATTCCCGGTCGCCGTTGCGGGACCAATGTTGCCCTCAACGCCGGCAAATAGCCATCCGGATGTCTATTTAAAGAAAACTTTATATTGTCTTGATAGCGGCGGCGGCGATTGCTAAATGGCTTTCGTCGCCGTCCGCATTCGCGCGGATGGCTTTCATCGGCTTGTATAGGGAGATCGCGTGTGACGACCGCCGCACTTGAGAAGGACTACATTGTCAGGGACATTGGTTTGGCTGGCTATGGCCGTGCGGAGATAGGGATAGCGGAGACGGAGATGCCTGGTTTGATGGCGCTTCGTGAGGAGTTTGGGGCGTCGAAGCCGTTGTCTGGTGCGCGGATCACGGGGTCGTTGCACATGACGATCCAGACGGCGGTACTGATCGAGACGCTTGTGGCGTTGGGCGCTGACGTTCGCTGGGCGACGTGCAACATCTTCTCGACGCAGGATCATGCGGCGTCGGCGATTGCGGCGGCGGGGATACCGGTGTTCGCAGTGAAGGGCGAGAGCCTTGCCGAGTACTGGGACTATGTGGGCCGCATCTTCGACTGGGACGACGGTTCGGGCCGGACGGCGAACATGATCCTGGACGATGGCGGCGACGCGACGATGTTCGCGCTCTGGGGCGCGCGGGTCGAGGCTGGCGAGGAACTGCCCGAGCCGCAGAACGAGGAGGAGGTCGAGTTCCAGCGGGCCCTGAAGGCGTTCATCAAGGCGAAGCCGGGCTATCTCACCATGTCGGTGGCGCATATCAAGGGCGTTTCGGAAGAGACGACGACGGGCGTGCACCGGCTCTATCAGATCGCCAAGGACGGCAAGCTTCCTTTCCCGGCGATCAACGTCAACGACAGCGTGACCAAGAGCAAGTTCGACAATCTCTATGGCTGCAAGGAGAGCCTTGTCGACGCGATCCGTCGGGCGACCGACGTGATGCTTGCGGGCAAGGTGGCGTGCGTTGCCGGCTTTGGCGACGTTGGCAAGGGCTCGGCCGACAGCCTTCGCAATGGCGGGGCGCGGGTGATGGTGACGGAGATCGATCCCATCTGCGCGCTTCAGGCGGCGATGGAGGGCTATGAGGTCGTGACGATGGAGGAGGCGGTGAAGCGCTGCGACATCTTCGTGACGGCGACCGGCAACGAGGATGTGATCACGGCCGATCACATGAAGGCGATGAAGCCGATGAGCATTGTGTGCAACATCGGCCATTTCGACAGCGAGATCCAGATTGCGGGTCTTTCCAACTACAAGTGGACGGAGATCAAGCCGGGGACGGACCTTGTCGAGTTCCCCGACGGCAAGCAGATCCTGATCCTGGCCAAGGGGCGTCTGGTGAACCTTGGGTGCGCGACCGGACACCCGAGCTTCGTGATGTCGTCTTCCTTCACCAACCAGGTGCTGGCGCAGATCGAGCTTTTCACGAAGAACGCGCAGTACAGGAACGAGGTCTACGTCCTTCCCAAGCATCTCGACGAGAAGGTCGCCGCCCTGC
>JBFXHW010000172.1:0-6266 GCA_050176605.1 Sphingobium sp.
CTTCCGATCTGTCTGACATGGCCCACCCAGACCTTCGAGGATCATTTCCGTATCGATCTGGGCGGCGACCGCGGCCATCTCGACCTGCAATTTTGCGGGCGCGGGCATACCGCAGGCGACATCGTCGTTTGGCATGACAAGACCAAGACGCTGTTCGCGGGCGATCTGGTCGAGGCCGAAGCCGCGCTTTACACAGGCGACGCCTTTCACTTCGACTGGTCATCCCATACGCTGGATAAAGTGAAGGCCTTCCGTTCGGAAAATCTGATCGGCGGGCGCGGCGCGGTGGCCAGGGGCGTGGAGGCGACCGACAAGGCGGTCGAGCAGACGCGCGATTTCCTGACTAGCATGATCGAGCATACCGGCGCGGTGCATCGCCGGAATGGAACCCTGAAAGAAGCGTTCGAAGCCTGTCATGCAGCGCTGGAACCCAAATTCGGACGCTGGCCGATCTTCGAGCATTGTCTGCCGTTCGACGTCAAGCGCCTGTGGGACGAGATGGACAGCAAGGACTGGCCGGAAATCTGGACGATGGAACTGGACCGGCAGGTCTGGGATCAATTGCAGGGATAAAGTCAATGGGAGAGGCTGCTCCGACCAACTGGCGCGACCATATCCGGGTCTGGCGCGAAAAGGACGCGTCGCCGCTGCCTGCGAGCGCGCCGGAGGAAAAGGCAAAAATCGTCGTCGTCGGCACCGGTCCGGTCGGGCTGGCGCAGGCGATCGACCTTGGCCAGCGCGGCCATGATGTTATCGTTCTCGGACGCGTCGATTTCGTTCCGGCCGGCTCCAAGGCGATCTGCTTTTCCAAGCGGTCGCTCGACATACTGGACCGGCTCGGCGTTGGTGAGCAGGCGGTTTCGCGCGGCGTCGTCTGGAATGTCGGCAAGGTGTTCTGGGGCGACGGAAGCGAGCCGGTCTACCAGTTCGACATGCTGCCGGTAAAAAACCAGAAGATGCCCGGCTTCATCAACATCCAGCAATATTATCTCGAAGACCTGTTGCTGGAGCGGGTAGCGCATCTTCCCAATGTCGACCTGCGCTGGGGCCATGATGTCGTGACGGTCGAGCCTGGCGAACAGACAGCGCGCATCGGCGTGTCTGCGGCCGCAGGCAGTTATCATATCGAGACCGAATGGCTGATCGCCTGCGACGGCAACAAGAGCAAGGTGCGCGATCTGCTCGGCCTCGATTTCGACGGGCGGGTGTTCGAGGACAATTTTCTTATTGCGGATATCAGGATGAAGGGCGAGCGCCCATCGGAGCGCTGGTTCTGGTTCGATCCGCCGTTCAATCCCGGCCAGTCGGCGCTCATGCACAAACAGCCCGACGATGTCTGGCGCCTCGATTTTCAGCTTGGCTGGAACATCGACCGCGAAGCCTGCATTCGGCCGGAAAATGTCGACCCGCTGGTGCGCGCGATGCTGGGCGACGATGTCGAGTACGAACCGGAATGGTACAGCGTCTACACGTTCCAGTGCCGTCGCATGGCGCGTTTCGTTCATGGCCGCGTGCTGTTCGCTGGTGATAGCGCGCATCTCGTCTCGCCCTTCGGCGCGCGCGGATGTAATGGCGGTTTTGCCGATATCGACAACTTGGGCTGGAAGCTCGATCTCGTTCTGCGCGGCGAAGCGGATGTGTCACTACTCGAAAGTTATAATGAAGAGGCAATAGCTACGGCGGACGAGAATATTCTGAATTCGACCCGTTCTACTGACTTCATCACACCAAAAAGCAGGATGAGCACCATCTTCCGCGACACCGTGCTGGAGCTGTCGCGCGAATTTCCTTTTGCGCGGGGTTTCGTCAATTCCGGCCGTCTTTCCACAGCCGTCAGCTATCCCGGCAGCGCACTCAACACGCTTGATGTCGACGACTGGAGAGGAACAGGCCTTGCACCCGGCGCACCTGCGCTGGACGCGCCGTTGGACCAAGGGTGGCTTATGGAAAAGCTCGGCGGCGGCTTCGTATTGCTGGTCAATGGCGATCCGGGACTGGATATACCCGGCGTGGAACCGCTCGATATTTCGGATCGATCGCAAACCGACCTGCTGATCGGGCGCTATGACCTTGCAGCGGGCTCGGCATATCTCATTCGTCCCGACCAGTATGTTGCCGCGCGGTGGAAAGCACCAAACGCTCCGGCCATCGCAGAGGCGCTCGCTCGTGCAAAAGGAGTCGCGGTGTCATGCCGCTGATCACTGAAACCAACATAGCCGATCCGGACAGCATTTATGAACGGCTCATCATGCTGCATGAAGGGTGCGACGAAGAAGAGAGCATGCGCATCAACGCACGCCTGATCCTGCTACTCATCAACCACATCGGCGACACGCAGGTGATCGGAGAAGCCATCGATTGCGCGGCGAGGAGATAGGGTAATCATCACCGGCTTCCTGGAGACCGCGCGGGCGGTAGCGAAAGCGTTCAAGGATCGTCTCGGCGGCGAGGACTTATGGCCTTAGCGAACTGAAGCACTGCCTGACCGGCGCAATGCCGCGCCTATGCGCCTTCCTGCCATCAGGATTCAATAAGATTGACACGCCCCAAAGATAGTGGGCATTCTTGCTGCGATGCAACATCTCCGGCTTTTATGCGAATAGCAGTCATTGATGACAGCCCGGCCCGCGCGGCCGTAATCGAGGAGGGCTTGCGTGATGCAGGCCTTACCGACGTGCACATCTTTCTGGATCGGCGCGGAGTGGCGGCGCGGCTGGAGGAGATTTCGCCCGACGTCGTGCTGATGAATCTCGAAAATCCCAGCCGCGACATGCTCGAGGAAACCTTCGCACTGTCCCGTGCGCTCGCTCGCCCCATCGCCATGTTCGTTGATCAAAGCGACGAGGCGGCGATCGGCGAGGCAGTGGACGCCGGCATTTCGGCATATGTCGTGGACGGCCTCCGCAAGGAACGGATCAAGCCCGTGCTCGATCTCGCGGTGCGGCGATTCCAGGCCTTCAACCGTTTGCAAACCGAATTGGCCGAGGCGAAATCACAACTCGCCGAGCGCGACACGGTTGACCGTGCCAAGCTGATCCTGATGAAAAAGCGAGGGCTTTCCGAACCCGACGCCTACAAGATGCTGCGAACGCACGCGATGCAGACCAACCGCCGGGTCGCACAGGTGGCTGAATCGATCATCTTGGCTGATAGTCTGCTGGGAGAGAGTTTGTGACACTTGACCCTTTCCGTATCGGCTTCCTGCCGTTGGTCGATGCGGCCCTGCCTATTCTGGCGCGCGAACTGGGCCTGGCCGAGGAACAGGGTATCGACCTCAGCCTGGTGCGCGATATGAGCTGGGCGACGGTGCGGGATCGGCTGATCTATGGCCAGAGCGATGCCGCACATCTGTTGGCGCCGCTCGCCATCGCCACGACACTCGGCCTGGATCGCCCGCCCGCTCCGCTGGCCGTCCCGTTTGTGCTGGGACTCAACGGCAACGCCGTGACGCTGGCGCCCTCACTGGCCGCAGCGATCTGCGAGGAAGGCTCGCTCCCTGATGCGATTTCGGGCGGAAAGCGGCTTGCCGAACTGATCGCTCTGCGCGCAAGCGAGGGAGCACGGCTGCGCTTTGGCGTCGTTCACCGCTATTCGAGCCACAATTACATGCTGCAATACTGGCTGCGGGGCAGCGGGGTGAACGTCGATCGCGATGTCGAAATCATTACCATCGCGCCGCCATTTGCCGCCGATGCGCTGGCCATGGGTGAGATTGACGGCATCTGCGTCGGCGAGCCGTGGAACAGCGTCGCTGTCGAACGCGGCGTCGGCGTGATTGTCAACGTTACGTCGCGCATCTGGTTGCGCGGAGTCGAAAAGGTATTGGCATTGCCTACCGGCCGCGTCGAACAGGATCCCGACCTCGTCCACCGGCTTATCCGCGCACTCTATGCCGCTGGCAAATCGTTCGTCGATCCGGATCGTCATGCGGCCAATGCGGAGATACTGGCCCGGGCCGATTATCTCGACGGATCGGCCAAACTTATCGAGCGAGCCATCTCCGATCGTATCACGCTGGCGGCAGGTCATGAGCCGATGTCGATTCCCGACTTCATGTTCCAGCACAGGGAGGCCGCAAACTTCCCCTGGGTCAGCCAGGCGGCATGGCTGTACGCCCAGATGGTAAGGGCCGGGCATGTTGAAAAATCGGCCAAGGACTATATTGCGGCGCAACATGTTTTCCGCCCCGATATCTATCGGACAGCGCTTGCAGGAACCGCGGTTCCGTTGCCCGGCGCCAGCGCGAAAATGGAGGGCGCCATTGCCGAACCTACCGGAGTCGGTACAATTCAGGGGCGTTTACTGCTCGGGCCGGACCGCTTCTTCGATGGCAGGGACTTCGACCCCGACCGGCTTGATGATTATCTCGCCGATATTTCGGCGCCGCAAAAATGAACGCGGCTGCAAAAATTCTTCTTGTCGGAAAAAGCGAATCATGACATTCATGAGTCGTCGGACGCAGTTGTCCGTCAGATATTCCGACTTCGTCCATCGGGGGGCGAAGTGTAGGTTGGCAATCCGGAGAGGATGAAGCCCAAGGCAAAGATGCCGCCCCGAGGACCTGAACAGGCTGTCCGTCTGGGCGGCTTTTTTTATGCCCGGCGAAAACCCCCGATTGCCACCCACATCGAAAAGGGGAATGGCATGTTGGAGCAGCGTCGTTTTGTACTGAAGTCTGGTGTTTTTCTCGCGTCGGCCTGCGCGCTTGGCCTTCTCACTGCCTGCGGTGGTGGCGGCAAGAGTGCTGATAGCAATGTCGCGACGGTCGATGTACCGGAGGGCGCGGTCGAAAAGCCGGTGCTGAAGCTCGGTTTCATCAAGCTCACCGATATGGCGCCACTGGCCATCGCCAAGGAAAAGGGTTTCTTCGCGGAAGAGGGCCTGAACGTCACGCTGGAGCCGCAGGCGAACTGGAAGGTACTGCTTGACGGCGTGATCGGCGGGCAGCTCGACGGCGCTCACATGCTGGCGGGCCAGCCGCTGGCCGCTACCATCGGCTTCGGCACAAAGGCGGACCTCATCGCACCGCTCAGCCTCGACCTCAACGGCAACGCCATCACGCTTTCGAACAAGGTCTGGAACATGATTGCGCCGACCCTGCCAAAGGGGCCGGACGGCAAGCCCGCGCATCCGATCTCCGCTTCAGCCTTGAAGCCGGTCGTCGACAGCTTCGCCAAGCAGGGCAAGCCCTTCAACATGGGAATGGTCTTTCCGGTTTCCACGCACAATTACGAACTGCGCTACTGGCTGGCTGCGGGCGGCCTGAACCCAGGCTATTATTCCCCACAGGATACCTCCGGCACGATTTCCGCCGATGTGAAGCTCTCCGTGACCCCTCCACCGCAGATGCCGGCGACACTCGAAGCGGGTACGATCGAGGGCTATTGCGTCGGCGAGCCGTGGAACCAGGCCGCCGTACAGAAGAAGATCGGCGTACCGGTCATCACCGATGAGGAAATCTGGCACCTCAACCCAGAAAAGGTTCTGGGCCTTCGCAAGGATTTCGCAGAGAAATATCCCAAGACCACCGCCGCGATCCTCCGCGCGGTGATCAAGGCGCAACAGTGGCTTGATGCCGACAATGGCGCAAACCGCGCAGAAGCGGTGAAGATCCTTGCCCAGCCCAACTATGTCGGGGCCGACGAGAAGGTGATCGCCGCTTCGATGACCGGCCACTTCACCTTCGAGCAGGGCGACACTCGCCCCGCGCCGGATTTCAACATCTTCTTCAACCACTATGCCGGCTATCCCTTCTACTCGGACGCCATCTGGTATCTGACGCAAATGCGCCGCTGGGGTCAGATCGACGAGGCGAAGCCCGATCAGTGGTATTTCGACACAGCGAAAGCGGTCTATCGTCCCGATCTCTATCTCGCGGCCGCCAAGGGGCTGGTGGAGAAGAAGACGATCCCGGCCGACGCCATCCCGGAAACGGACGGCTTCAAGCCCGCAACCAAGGATTTCATCGACGGCAAGACCTATGACGGCCGCAAGCCCAACACCTATCTCGACCAGTTCGCGATCGGCCTGAAAGGCGCGCAAAAGGTCTCCGCCAGCGGTGTTTCCAACTGAATTTCGATGAAGGGAGTCGTCCCTCTTCGGGGCGATGCAGAAGCCGAGTGGAGAAACCGATCATGAGCAACGCAAGCGCCTTGCGCAAGATGCCGGAGCTGGACGGCACCATCGCTGCCGTCCCCGCTCCTGCGGATACCACTTTTCCCGCAGGAAGCGAAAGCGACGCTTCCGCGGTGCCGGAGGAGCAGGCT
>JBFXHW010000173.1:0-6262 GCA_050176605.1 Sphingobium sp.
AGGGATCAGCGCGAGGCTGATATCGCGGTTGAAGCCGATCGGTTCCATGATGACATTGAGCCCGCCCGCGATCCGGCCAGCGAGGCTATATTCCACCGGCGACACCGCTGAACCGGCGGGCGGCTTGGGAAAGCTGAGCAGCGCCCAGAGGATGATCGTCGAAACGAAGATGATCGTGCCGGCGCGCTTCAGGAAGATCATCGCCCGCTGCCACAGGCCGATGGCGATATCCTGCCAGCGCGGCCACTGATATTTCGGCATTTCCATCAGGAAGCCGCTCGATTTTCCCTTCGTCACGGTTCGCCTCAGCACCAGCGCGGCCAGCATCGCGCCAACGATGCCGCTGACATAGAGGCAGAACAGCACGAGGCCCTGCAGACCGATTCCAGGGCCGACGGTTCGTGCCGGAATGAAGGCGCCGATGATCACGGCATAGACCGGCAGGCGTGCCGAACAGGTCATCAGCGGTGCGATCAGGATCGTCGTCAGCCGGTCCTTGGGATCGCTGATCGATCGTGTCGCCATGATGCCCGGAATGGCGCAGGCGAAGGAGGAAAGCAGCGGGATGAAGGCCCGGCCCGAGAGCCCGACCTTTGCCATCAGCCCGTCCATCAGGAAGGCGGCGCGGGTCATGTAGCCCGTCGCCTCCAGCATCAGGATGAAGAAGAACAGGACGAGGATCTGTGGCAGGAACACGACGACGGAGCCGACACCGTTGATCACGCCGTCGACGAGGAAGGAACGCAGATAGCCCTGTGGGAAAAACGCGGTCACCGCGTCGCCCAGCGCGCCGAACCAGCCCTCGATCATCGCCATCGGCGCCTCGGACCAGGCATAGACGCCCTGGAACATCAGGAACAGCAGGGCGAGCAGCAGCAGCGGCCCGGCGACAGGGTGCAGCGCGACCTTGTCGACGGCATGGGTGAGCCGCCGTGAGGGCGTCTCGGAAAGGATGGCGGCGCGCGCCAGCCGGTGCGCCTTCGCCTGCCGTTCCGCGAAGCTGGCGGTGTCGCCATGCGGACGCAGCGATACAGCGCCGCCGCCGATCAGCGGCGTCATGGAACCGATCAGTGCATCCAGGCCCCGCTTGCGGACGGCGACCGTGGGCACCACGGGCACGCCCAGCTCGTCCGCCAGCATTTGCGCATCGAGCTCCAGCCCGTCGCGCGCGGCGAGATCGATCATGTTGAGTGCCACCACCGTCGGCAGCCCGAGATCCAGAACCTCCAGCACGAAACGCAGATGATTTTCGAGATTGGCGGCATCGATGACGATGATCAGCGCATCGGGCAGCCGTTCGCCCGCCTGCTTGCCCAGCACGACATCGCGCGTCACCTGCTCGTCCGGGCTTGTGGGGGAAAGGCTGTAGGTGCCAGGCAGGTCGACCAGTTCCACCGGCCGTCCGTCCGACAGGACGGCGCGGCCCGACTTGCGCTCCACGGTCACGCCCGGATAGTTGCCGATCTTCTGCCGCGCGCCGGTGAGCGCATTGAACAGCGCGCTTTTGCCAGCATTGGGGTTGCCGACCAGAGCGACAAGCGGATTGGCGGTCATTGCGTTTCGCCCGGCTCCGTCCCGCCGTCATTGCCCATACGGACATGGATCGCGCGCGCATGATCGCGGCGCATTGCGATCGTCATGCGTCCGACGCGGCAGGCGAGCGCCCCGCCACCCAGCAGGCCGCCACGATGCAGCGTCTCGACACTTACGCCTTCGCCGATGCCGAATTCGCGGAGCCGCTGCGCTTCGCCGAGCGAAAGCGCATCCCATTCCACGCTGTCGATGAAGGCAGGTTGGCCAAGAGGTAGCTGATGCAGGTGCAAGTCCGAAAGGCTTCCGTCAGTTTTGAGAGTGATTATCATTAACTGCCGGCGGTTGCGAGTCCTTAATTTGCCGGTCGCCGCGTCGCGGGACTAGCCATCCCCTCTGCTTGTGTCCATAGGGCGCGCATGACCAGCGATGAACAGGAACACCAGGGCAGTCTGCCCACCGGCATGAAAATAGCCGAGTTCATCACCATCATGGCGGGATTGATGGCGCTGCAGGCGCTTTCGATCGATACGATGCTGCCCGCGCTTCCCGATATCGGGCGCGACCTTGCCATCCCGACCGCCAACGACCGGCAGGCGATCATTCTCTTCTTCTTCGTCGGTATTGGGACGGGCGCGCTGGTTTTCGGCCCGCTTTCGGACCGGTTTGGCCGCCGGCCGGTGCTCATCCTGTCCGTCACTATGATGCTGGTGGCGACGATCATGTGCGCGCTGGCACCCAGTTTTCCTGTGTTGCTGGGTGCACGGCTCGTCGCCGGGTTCTTCGGCGCGTCCTGCCGGGTCGTCACGATCAGCATCGTACGCGACTGTTTTCGCGGTGATCCGATGGCGCGGATCATGTCGCTCATCCTCATCGTGTTCATCATCGTCCCGGCGATCGCCCCCAGCCTCGGGCAGGTCGTCCTGCTTGTCGCGCCCTGGCGGGCGATATTTGCGCTGCTCGCCGTTCTTGTGGCGATCATGGCGATCTGGGCCGCGTTGCGTCTGCCGGAGACGCTGCATCCAGAAAACCGGACCGCGGCAGGAGCGCGCGAACTGGGCAGAACCTTCTGGACGGTGGTGACCAATCGGGGATCGATCGGTCACATGGTCGCCAGTGGCCTCATGTTCAGCGGCCTCGTCGGCTTCATTGTCTCGATCCAGCAGGTCTTCTTCGACGTGTTCCACCGGCCGGACGTCTTTCCGCTCGCGTTCGCGCTGATGGCACTCGGCATGGGCGCCGGCAGCCTGTTCAACAGCCGTCTGGTAGAGAGGTTCGGCGCGCGGCGCCTGAGCCAGAGCGCGGTGATCGCGCTCATCCTGGTTTCTGCCGTCCGCTGTGTGCTGATTCTTCTCGACCGCGAGGGGATGGTCATGTTCGTCCTGCTACAGAGCCTGACGATGACGTGCTTTTCGTTCGCGGGCGCCAATCTCAGCGCGATCTCGCTGGAACCGTTCAGCCGGGGGGCGGGCTTCGCATCGTCGATTCAGGCGGCGCTCACGACGATCATGTCGGTCGTGCTCGGCGGTTTCGTCGGCAGCAGTTTCGACGGCACTCTGATGCCGCTGTCGCTTGGTTTCCTTACGTTCGGCGCGGGCGCGCTGCTGGTGATCGCCTGGGCGGAGCGCTGGCGGCTGTTCAGGCGGCCCAATCTGGCCCATCTGCGGCAGGGGGTCGGTACGCCACCAACCCCCTGACCGGTCGTCAGGCGTCCTTGCCGCCGGGTGTGTGGACGCCAGGCAGCGGCGGAACGGGCTGCGGCGGCGTTTCGGGATCGTCCTCGTGCACGTCCACGATGCCGCGTCCGACATGGCTGTGTCCGTAGCTGTAGAGGAAATAGACGACGAGGCCGATCGCACCCCACACCGGCAGCACCATCTTCGCGTCGAAGGGAAGGTTCATGTACAGGCCGACCGTGCCTATGATGGCGAGCGGCGCGACGACCCAGATCAGCGGGGTGCGGAACGGCCTTTCACGGTCCGGCTGGGTTTTGCGCAGGATCATCACCGCGATCGCCACCATGAAGAATGCGAACAGCGTCCCCGAGTTGGAGATGTCGGCAAGCTTGCCCACCGGCAGGAACGCCGCGAAGAACGCGACCGCGACGCCCGTGATCATGGTCACGACATGTGGCGTCTTCCATTTGGGATGGATGGTCGCCAGTTTTTCCGGCAACAGCCCGTCGCGCGCCATCACGAAGAAGATGCGCGTCTGGCCGAACAGCATGATGAGAATGACCGAGGGCAGCGCCAGGAACGCCGCGACGCCGATCAGGTCGCCGATCCGTTGCCAGCCGATCGACCGCAGCACATGCGCCAGCGCCTCGCGCGAGCAGACGAGCGGCTCGGTGGTGACGGCGGCAATAGCCTGACACCGCGCGGCGAGCTCGGCCGTGCCAGGCGCCAGGATTTCGCCATTGGGCCCCGATACAGGCTGGGCTCCGAGCGAGCCGATGGCGCCCGCCGCGACCAGCAGGTAGAAAACGGTACAGATCGCAAGACTTCCGATCAGGCCGATCGGCACGTTGCGCTGCGGATTCTTGGTTTCCTCGGCGGCCGTTGATACCGCGTCAAAGCCCACATAGGCAAAGAAGATGGAAGCCGCCGCGCCCACCGCGCCAAGGCCAGCGCCATGGCCGTTGCCGAACCAGCCATTGGGCATGAACGGTTCGAAGTTCGCGCCCTTCATCACCGGCAGCGTCAGCACGATGAAGGCGGTCAGCGCCGCTACCTTGATCGTGACCAGCACGGCATTGACGCGCGCGCTCTCGGTCGTCCCGATCATCAGCAGCAGCGTGACGAGCAATGCGATGACGAGCGCGGGCAGGTTGACGATGCCGTCCGCATAGGGGCCGACAGCCAGCGCGGCAGGAAATTCGATCCCCCAGCTTTTCAGCAGCCCCACGAAATATCCCGACCAGCCGACCGAAACGGCGCTCGCCGCGACCGCATATTCGAGGATCAGCGCCCAGCCCACCATCCATGCCAGCAACTCACCCATCACCGCATAGGTATAGGTGTAGGCGGAACCGGAAACCGGCACCATGGATGCGATCTCGGAATAGCACAGCGCGGCGACCGCGCAGACGATCGCCGCGATGACAAAGGCCCACATCATTCCGGGGCCGGCCTTCTGGGCGGCCTCGGACGTCAGAACGAAAATGCCGGTGCCGATGATGGCCCCGACACCGAGAAGAGTAAGCTGTATGGGCCCGAGCGAACGGTGCAGCGATTTTTTTCCCGCTGTCGCCAATATCGCGTCCAGCGGCTTTACGCGTCCGAAGATCATGAATAAGCGTCCCTTTGTCCCGGGCGCGACGAAGACCGCGCGCTCCTGATGGCGGGCGAGACTATCGGCTAAAATCGGATGTGCAAGTGCCTGCGTGCCCGGCGGGAGGGATCAGCGCGCCAGCATCGGGCCCAGCGGACGCCCGGCAAAGAGGTGCACATGAAGGTGGGGCACCTCCTGATGCGCGTCGATGCCGACATTGGCGAGCAGGCGATAGCCCGGCTCTACATGGCCCGCTTCCCGCGCGACATGGCCGACGGCCCGCACAAAACCGGCGATTTCCGTTTCATCCGCCCGCGCCGAAAAATCGTCCCAGCTTACATAGGGTCCCTTGGGAATCACCAATAGGTGCGTCGGCGCCTGAGGGTTTATGTCGTGAAAAGCGAGGGCCCATTCATCCTCGTAAACCTTGTTGCACGGTATCTCGCCGCGCAGGATCTTCGCGAAGATATTGCCCTCGTCATAGGGAAGTGTCGGGTCGATGGGCATTCTCGTCTCCTCTTCGGCTCGCGCGCATCAGGCCAATGGCCGCGATGCCTTTTCGACCAGGCCCGAAACCCCTTCGCGCCGGTCCAGCTCCGCGCAGACATCGGCAAGCGAGAGGTCCATGTCGGCGAGCAGGATCAACAGGTGGAAGAGAAGGTCGGCGCTCTCGCCGATCATTTCCTCGCGCCCTTCGGTCAGCGCGGCGATGGCCGTCTCGACCGCCTCTTCTCCCAGTTTCTGCGCCATCTTCTTGCGCCCGCGCGCGGTTATCTTGGCGACATAGCTGGTGGTCGGGTCGGCCGTTCGCCGTTCGCGGATCACGGCTTCGAGACGGGAGAGGCTGTCAGACATGCCGCGTGTTTGCGGCGGGTTGCCGCCCGATGTCAATCGCCTGCTGGTGGCGCGCGTTCAAACCGGCGCGAGATGGAATATATTGCATTCCACCTCTGTCAGCGTGAAGCGGCGGGAAAATGGCTCCGTATCGGCCGTGACATCCTTGTGAGTCAGCAGGCGGCGAATGCGATCGACCATGTCGCGCAGCCTTTCCTTCCGCATGAGGGCAGCCGACACGGCCCGATCCTCGTCGCTGTAGTTTGCGAGACGCTCTTCGTCTTCATGGCCGATCGTCGTTCCCCAGAGCCGGGCAGGCAGCAGGTCCAGTTTCGCGCCGGAATTGCGCGCGCGCAGCAGGAAATCGATATCGTCGCCGCCCCAGCCTTTCAGATTCTCATTATAACCGCCGATAGCATCGAAGAGGGACTTTCTGACCGCGATACGGCCGAAAAGGCCGCTCGGCGCGCGTCGCATGCCCAGCAGTTTTCTCCCGTAGCGGGCCCAGAGAAATCCGGGGATGGTGACAGCGCGAAAGCTGACGACGTCGGTGCCGCGTTCCATCCTGCGTTCGATTTCGCGCGTGAAGCCTTCCGGCAGAAAATTGTCGGCATCGACATTGCACACA
>JBFXHW010000174.1:0-6235 GCA_050176605.1 Sphingobium sp.
GATTGCTCTGCATCGCGTGGTTGCGGAGCAGTTTATAGGCCTCGGGCTCGCTGAGGCCTCGCTTCTGCATCAATATGGACTTGGCCTGATCGACGGTCTTGCGTTCGGCAAGCTGGCTGCGCGCTTCGGTCAGCTCATCCTGCAACCGCGAAAATGCCTGGAAGCGCCTGACCGCCAGATCGACGATCGCCTTGACGCGTTCCTTGCGGAAGCCGTCCACGACATAGGCCGAAACACCCGCGTCGATTGCCGCCATCGTCATATCCGAGTCGCTCTGGTCGACAAACATGGCGATCGGCTTGCGCAACGAACGCGAGATGAGGAAACTTTCCTCCAGCGCATCCCGGCTCGGATTTTCGAGATTTATCAGCACGACATCAGGCTGAAGCCGAACCAGGTCAGCCACCATCCCCTTGCGCTCGGTGATGATCGCCAGATCGTGAATCCCGGCCTCGCGCAGCCCTTCCTCGATAATCGCCGCCCGCGCGGAGCTTTCGTCAATAATGGCAATCCGCATGCGTCACCGACTTGTTGCGCCGCACAACAACCACGACGCGGGACGCGATGTCAACGCGGCATCGCTCGGCCTCGGGAGTCCTTACGCGCTCACACCGCAGGAAGCGGCTAGCCGGGAAAGCTGTCAATCAACATAGGCTAGCAGTAGCCCGGCTTGGCTGAACGCGCACTTAGGCTCAGGACCTATTAAATTGCTTGCGAGTAAGACGATCAGTTGATTCAATGGTGGCGTGAGGAGGCGTCGCCATGAGTGATCTGATCTGGCTGTCGGAGGCGCAGATGCGCCGGATCGAGCCGTATTTCCCCTTGTCGCACGGTGTGCCACGCGTCGATGATCGTCGGATCATCAGCGGAATCATCTTCGTGATCAGGAACGGCCTGCGGTGGCGCGATGCGCCCGCTGACTATGGTCCGCCCAAGACGATCTACAATCGCTTTATCCGGTGGAGCCGGCTCGGCGTGTTCAACAAGATTTTCGCGGCCCTCTCGGCGAAGGGCGGCAAACCCGACCAACTGATGATCGATGCGACCCACCTGAAGGCACACCGGACGGCCGCCAGCCTGCTCAAAAAGGGGCTGTTCCCCGACGTATCGGACGCACCAAAGGCGGCCTGAATTCAAAGCTCCACGCCGTGTGCGACCAAAAAGGCAGACCGCTGGTGATGCTACTGAGCGAGGGGCAGATGAGTGACTACAAAGGCGCTGCGCTGATGCTGGACGCCTTGCCGAGAGCCAAAGCCCTGCTCGGCGATCGAGGCTATGACGCTGACTGGTTCCGCGAGGCACTTGCGGAGCGCAATATCACCGCCTGCATCCCGTCAAAGAAAAATCGAAAGGTCCAAATCCAGCACGATGCCGCGCTCTATCGCCAACGCCACAGGATCGAAAATATGTTCGGCAGGCTCAAGGACTGGCGCCGCATACACACCCGATACGACCGATGTGCCCACACCTTCATGTCCGCCATCTGCATCGCCGCCACCGTCATCTTCTGGCTCAATCAATGAGTCCTGATCTTAGCTGTGTTCAGCGATCGAATCCTGGGCAGAAAGATCAGGCCACCTTGTTCTCAATACTCCCAAGGCCCGAAATTTCCACGCGGACGATGTCCCCCGGAACCAGCCAGCGGGGTGGATTGCTTGCCATTCCTACGCCCGCCGGGGTTCCGGTGAAGATCAGGTCGCCGGGATGCAATGTCAGCACCCTTGAAAGATGCTCGACCATCTGAACACAATTATAGACGAGTTCGCACGTCCTTGATCGCTGTCGGATTTCGCCGTTGACCACGCTCATGATCTCCAGATTCGAGACGTCGATCTCATCCGCCGTCGTGATCCACGGACCGACCGGCGCATGGGTGTCTCCGCATTTTCCCAGCAGGAACTGGCTGGTATGGAACTGGCGATCGCGGACAGACACATCATTGCCCACGCAATAGCCGAAAATGGCCTTCGCCGCCTCTTCGCCGTCGGCGTGCCGCACCTTGCGGCCAATCACGCACACCATCTCCGCCTCATAGTCGAGATGAGCAGAGTCGACAGGCATTTCGACGTCATCGAAAGGCCCGTTTATTGAAGAGTTCTCCTTCGAGAACCACAATTGTGAGGTCGGCAGGTCCTGACCGATCTCCCGGGCGTGATCGGCATAATTCATGCCGATGCCCAGGATTTTCCCGGGCCGCGCTACCGGCGCGAGAAGTTGTACCGCGCCGAGTTGATGATCGGCGGCGTCCTGTGCCCAATCGGTTAGTTGTCCTTTGATATCCGGCCATCGCGTCATGAGGTCGATGCTGTCGGAAGGGCTGTTATCCAATCGACTGGTCAAATCGATGACGTCGTCTCCTGACACCAGGCCAAGGCGAGACTCTGAGCCGATCTTATATCGTGCAATTTTCATGAACACTCTCGTGACTAAGATGTTGGAAGCGCGGTTCTGTAGACAATGGGACGAAAGGAAAAGCTGGTCTGAACCTTGCTAATTCCATCAATCGTGTAAAGCTTTTCTCGAAGAAATCGTTCATAGGCGCGCATGCTTGCGACAAGAACGCGTAGCTGGAAATCAATTTCTCCGGTCATCAGGTAGCATTCCATAACTTCAGGCCATGCGGAGACCGCCTCCTGAAAGGAGTCCAGTTGGGCTATATTATGTTTTTCGAGCGTCACGCGTGTGAACGCAGTGACGTCAAGGCCCATCTTCTCAGGGTCGACAATGGCGGCATATCGTTGAATATAGCCTTCGTTTTCAAGCCGTTTCACGCGCCGAAGGCAAGGGCTGGCCGACAGGTTGACGGCGTTGGCGAGCTCCAGGTTCATAAGCCGGCCGTTTTCCTGCAAATGCTGCAATATCCGTCGATCGGTATGATCCAGCTCCCGGATTTCGTCCATAGCAATCCTGTGCCCCTAGCGAGTGTAAAATACGCATGGAATTGTGCGTATTAGGCTTGAGCCGCGCAGATTCGCAAGGACATGCTGCATCCTTCTGGCATATAGTTCCACCAGCGCACTATGTGGGCGACCTTTATGGATGGGGAAGCACAAGGTAGATGCTTTTTGTGTTTTATGGCCCATATTTCATAATGTAGACATGTAAGCAGTAGAGATTCCAGGAATTGGGGTAATATTACTATATGTCATCTCATGATGTTTCGGATGAAACGCTATATGCAATTATAGCGACTGATCATCACGACTTTCAAAAAGTTCGCGCTGACACGCGGCCAAGGCATCTGGAATTCATCGAAGAAAATAAGGACAAGGTAGCGATCGCAGGGCCGTTTCTGAATGACGCCGGCGAATCCATCGGGTCATTTTACGTCGTCCGTGTGTCGGATGAGGCTGGTGCGCGGCGCTTCATAGAATCGGACCCATATTCGGGCGTGAACCTTTTCTGCGACGTTCAAATTCGTCGCTGGCGGCTCGTTATCGATAATATTCATGGCTGAAGGGGGCGAAATGGCGCTGCAGGAAATCGCCGTTGTTACCGGCGCGGCAAGCGGCATCGGGCAGGCTTGCGCCGAGCTTCTCGCGGCCCGAGGCGACATCGTGATCGTGGCTGACATAGACCTCGATCGTGCGCGCGGCGTCGCCGACGCAATCGGAGGCTCGGCGCGGGCGTGGCGCATCGATGTCAGCGACGAGGGCTCGGTGTCCGCGGCCGCTGACGCCATCGAAAGTGAAGTGGGTCCGGTAACGAAGGTCGTTGCCAATGCCGGTGTCCTCCAGTCCGATATCGCTCTGCCTGAAGCCCTGACGGTGGCGGAATGGCATAAGGTGATGGATGTGGACCTGCTTGGGGTCTTTCTCACCAACCGTTGCTTTGCCCGAGCGATGGCGAAGCGGGGCAGGGGCGCGATCGTCAATATCGCCTCCATCGCCGGGATGCGCGCTGCGCCGCTTCATGTCTACAGCCCGGCCAAGGCGGCGGTAATTCATCTTACCCAAAATCTGGCCGCGGATTGGGGCAGGTCCGGCCTGCGCGTCAATTCGGTTTCGCCCGGTTTCGTGCGGACCCCCATTCTGAAGCAAGCCATAGCAGATGGGCACCGGGATGTGAGCTTGCTGGAGCAGAACTCGGCCCTCGGCCGGTTGCTTGAGCCCGAGCAGATTGCGCGCGCGACGGCATTTTTGCTGTCCGATGATGCGGATGGGATCACGGGCGTGAACTTGCCCGTGGACAATGGCTGGCTGGTCACGGGGTCCTTGCACACATGGGGAGGCCTTCGTCCCAGCCGGGTTGAAGCTGAAGCGTAAGGTCGCTGTCAGGAGGTCTGCCTGCGATATGTGCCTCTCTCCGAAATATCTGGAAAAACAGGAAATTCAATGAGCGATCTGTCGATTGAAGTCACGCCTAATGCAAACAAGCGATCGGATGCAGAGCGCTCTGCGCTGATCGCCGACGCGGGCTTCGGCAGAATTTTCACTGACCATATGGTGACGATCAACTGGAGCAGGGACATCGGCTGGCATGACTGGAAGCTGCGCGCTCGCGAGCCGTTTTCCATCGATCCTGCCAGCGTCGTTCTTCACTATGCCCAGGAAGTGTTTGAAGGAATGAAGGCCTATAAGCGCGACGATGGCGAGATCGCCCTTTTCCGGCCTCAGGACAATGCACGGCGATTGAATCTGTCCGCATCCCGTCTGGCCATGCCCGATCTGCCGCCGTCCCTTTTTGTCGAATCGGTAGAGCGGCTGATCGATATGGATCGCGAATGGGTGCCCGGTGGAGAGGGCGCCCTTTATCTGCGGCCTTTCATGTTCGCCGATGACGTCTTTCTGGGCGTGCAGGCGGCGGATCGCTATATTTTCTGTGTCATTGCGTCGCCGGTTGGCGCTTATTTCAAGGGGGGTATGAAACCGCTTTCCCTCTGGATTTCCGATCGATTCACCCGTGCGGCATCGGGCGGAACGGGCTCCGCCAAATGTGGCGGCAATTACGCGGCGAGTCTCGTCGCTCAGGCGGAAGCAAGTGCGCAGGGCTGCGATCAGGTCGTTTTCCTCGACGCTATCGAGCATCGATGGATCGAGGAATTGGGGGGGATGAATATCTTCTTCGTCATGGACGACGGATCGATCCGGACGCCGGAACTGGGCACCATACTCGCCGGCATTACGCGCGCTTCAGTCATCGATCTAGCCCGGTCGGAGGGGCATGAGGTGCTGGAGCAACGGTACAGCATCGACGAATGGGCTTCGGATGCGGCCAGTGGCCGTTTGCGGGAGGTATTCGTCTGCGGAACCGCCGCTACAGTTGTCGGTGTCGGGGATGTGCGCTCCACTGCCGGCCAGTTCACCATTGCGGACGGCAAATCGGGACCGGTGACTGAAAAGCTCCGCTCTCGCCTGACTGCAATTCAACGCGGCCGCGCTGCGGACCCGTTCGGCTGGTGCAGCACAGTGCCCGCAAGACAGGGGGTTGGTGAAGTCGCTCGAAATATGCAAACCTGTTGAGCGGGGCCGAGAATCACACGGGCACCGAAAAATAATCAACGGGGAAGATAGCACGGAGAAGCGGCGAGGATCGTGATCGGCGGATCGGGTTGATCATAATTTGAGGTGTGACGTGATGTATCGATCGCTGACATTCGAGCAGGAATTCGATTTTGAGGAAATCGGCGAGGGCGGGGCCGCCGTCAAGCGGTTTCGGCCGAAACGCTATCCCAGATCGGGCTGGGGCGAAACAGCGACGGTGCGGCCCGGCCTTGACGTCATCAGCGTCGATCTCGACCATCCCGGCGGCGTAAAGCGTCGCTATCCCAACAAAGATGTCCTGAAGATACATGTCCGCCTGGAAGGCAATGCGTATATCAGCGGCGACCACGGCAATGAGACTGATCTGTCCGACGGCATGTTGCTGATGCTGGTGCAGCCCAGGGATTCCGAAAAGATCGAGTACATAAATGCTGGACGGGAGCGCTCCATTACCCTGGTGTGCTCGCGTGAATTTCTCGACGAGATTGCTCACCAATGCAACGGGACGCTGCCGGGGGTTGTCCGCAACTTCCTCAATTGTCACTCCCCTGAATTTGCGACGCATATGAGCGCGCCGACCCTCCAGATGCGTCGTGCCGCTGAGGAAATGCTGGATATCGCGCCCCGATCCAGTTTCAGGCAAATGATGTACGAGGCGAAGGCGCTCGAATTGCTTTGCGCGGCACTGGAAGTCGACAGCGCCGACGGTGGAACCTCGTTGAGCCATCGCGACCAATCTCGGGTCGACGAGC
>JBFXHW010000175.1:0-6226 GCA_050176605.1 Sphingobium sp.
TTTCCATCGTATCCATGAGATCGAGACCGGCCTGCGCCGTGCGATCGCCAATCGCGAAATGGCGCTGCATTACCAGCCCATATTCGACGTTCAGAGCGGAAGGATCGTTATATGCGAGGCGCTGCTCCGTTGGAATCATCCGACATTAGGGGCTGTAAGCCCCGGTGAGTTCATTCCGGTCGCGGAAAGCACCGGCATGATCGAGCAAATTACGCATTGGGTGATTGGAGAGGCGTGCCGCGTTGCCGCGAGCTGGCCCGAGGATGTTCGCATCGCGATTAATATCTCTCCTGCCTCGATACGCTCGGGCGACCTTCCACGCACCGTGGTCGAGGCGTTGATGGAAACCGGTCTGCCAGCAAGCCGTCTCGAACTGGAAGTGACGGAATCGATATTCCTGAACGACGATGGGCAGACACACCATATGCTGCGCCAGCTCCAGAATATCGGTCTGCGGCTTGTGCTTGACGATTTCGGTACAGGCTATTCATCGCTGGCCTATCTGCGCAATTATCGCTTCGATGGGATCAAGATCGACCGCGCCTTCATGAAGAACATTGCCGTCAGTCCGCAAGATCAGGCGATTGTTAGTGCCGTGGGGCTGCTCGCCAGCGCGCTCGATATGGAAATCGTCGCCGAGGGCATCGAAACCTCGGAGCAGCTCAATTATGCGCGCGATGCGGGCATCCACAATGTACAGGGATATCTGATGTCGGCGGCTCAGGTGGCCGAGGTAACGACCGACATGATAAGGCGCTGCGTTACCATCGGTGATGCCATGGCCGCCAATCTGCGCGATTCCGTAGCCCGGCGCGCCTGACCGGAGAGGCCTGGTCTACCGTTTGTGCAGGCGCGTTTGCGCAGCGGCCAGCCGCCGCATCATGCGCAGGTCGCGGTCTGTCAGCTTCATTGCCGTGTCGACCCAGCCGTCGACGATATCTCGCAATTCCGCGAGATCGAGCGGCTTTACCCGACGGCCTGCCCGGTAGACGCCGAGATGACCAGCATGGCGGTCGCGGTTGTTGAGGATGTAGTCCCGGGCCACTTCTTCGCCCTCGCCGGAATCCGCAAGCACGGTGATGAGACCCATTTCGTGCATTTCTTCGGCGGAATAAACCTTGCCCGAAAGGATCATGCGTTCGGCAACGCTATGGCCCAGCTTGCGCGCAAGGATCGAATAGGCACCCATGCCCGGAAACAGGCCGAAAAGCACCTCCGGAAGACCGAAGCGCGCATGCCGCTCGGCGATGATGATATCGAAGCACATCAATGCCTCGAACCCGCCGCCCAATGCATCGCCCTGTGCCAGTGCGATGTTGATGACCGGCATGTCGTTGCAGTACCAGACCCTGTCGACGATATCGACGCACAGATGACTGTACTGCCTCAGCGCTTCACGGTCCCTGGTCTCGATGCAGCGGGCGAACATCTCCAGGTCGCCGCCCAGATTGAACACGCCCGGGAAACGCGACCCGAGGACCATATATTGAAGGCCGCTGTCCGGCCTGTCGAAGATCTTCTTCGTTTCCATCTGCCACGCCATGGTGTCGCGCAGCAGGCCGAGATTGTAGTTCGGCCGGTCGAGCGGCGTGATATAGGCCCAGAGCGTACCCATTTCGGGTTCCCACTGGACATCTATCTGGCCAAGATCGAAGAGCTTGGACTGGCCCGGAGGCTCGAAAAAAGAGGGGGTTTGCTTGTCTGGCTCAGGCGCGGTGGGCTGAAGCGGGGCGTCCTGTAAGGAGGTGCCGTGTGCTTGACCGGAAAGGGCGAGGCCAGCGCTTCCCTTTCCGTCGGACGACGGGTTCAGGTCGTGCTTTTGGCTCAGCGAATCAACCCTGTAATCTTCCATTGCTTAAACCGCGCCCTTGCCTTTGCCTTTGCCAGAAAGGGGCACAAAAAAGGGGAGGGGCGCAACGCCAGCGGGAAAGAAAACAGGCCTGTTAACCATTTTGCCGCTATGATGTGCCAAGAAAACAACAATGAATTGCGGGATTTGTTAACCTTTATGGTAAATCCGCAACAGTTGCCGCAATGACGTTCAGTCGGGCGGTGGTCGGCCGCCAACCAAATCCTAACCATCTCCCTCTAATTCTTGGCCCCATGATTCGGAAACACCGCACCATGAAGCCTGTGACGCTTGTGCTGACGACAGACGATGGATCGGACTGGCCGCTCCGCCTGTCGGAAGACTGCGTACAGTTCATCGGCCGGTATCGGCGCATCGAGAATTTCGGGCCTCGCTCGGGGCTGCTACATTTTCTGCCCGGTCACGTCGCCTGATAGCGTCCGGGCGGGACTGTGCCCCGCCAACGACGCGTGTGTGGCAACCCATGCCATCGTTCCCCAGGAAAACCCGTTCCCACTTTTCGGCATGATGTTCTATGGCCGACCGATGAACAGGCCGAGATTTTCCTTTTCCATTGCCGCGACTGACGGCAAGGCACGCACCGGAATCGTCGCCATGCGGCGTGGCGATATCCATACTCCCGCCTTCATGCCTGTCGGCACCGCCGCCACCGTCAAGGCGATGCGCCCTGCAGAGGTTCGAGCCGCAGGCGCCGATATCATCCTCGGCAACACCTATCATCTGATGCTTAGGCCGGGCGCGGAGCGGATTGCCAGACTCGGCGGACTCCATCATTTCATGGGGTGGGAACGCCCGATACTGACGGACAGCGGCGGCTATCAGGTCATGAGCCTGTCGGCGCTGACAAAGATAAGCGAGGAAGGGGTCGCATTTTCAAGTCATATCGACGGTTCCAGGCACATGCTCAGCCCGGAGCGGTCGATGGAGATTCAGCGGCTGCTAGGCAGCGACATCGTCATGGCCTTTGACGAGTGCACGCCCAACGGTGCGACGCGCGATGAGGCCATGGTATCCATGGAACGGTCGATGCGATGGGCCCGGCGTTCGCGTGATGCCTTCGACACCGGCGGTGACCATGCGGGAAGCGCGGCGCTGTTCGGTATCCAGCAAGGCGCGCTCGACCCCGAACTGCGGGCCATTTCGGCGCAGAAGCTGATCGATATCGGTTTCGATGGTTATGCGGTGGGTGGTCTGGCAGTTGGAGAAGGTCAGGAAGCGATGTTTGAATGTCTCGACCATGCGCCCGATCGCCTGCCGGCCGACAAACCGCGCTATCTGATGGGAGTGGGCAAGCCGGACGACATCGTGGGCGCGGTGGAGCGCGGCATCGACATGTTCGATTGCGTGCTGCCGACCCGGTCGGGCCGCAACGGGCAGGCTTTCACCCATGACGGACCGCTCAATATTCGTAATGCGAAACATGCCGAGGATGACAGGCCGCTCGATCCCCATTGCGCCTGCCCGGTCTGCGGGCAGTGGAGCCGCGCCTATCTGCACCATCTTGTCAAGGCCAAAGAGATGTTGGGCGCGATGCTGATGACCCAGCACAATATCAATTTCTATCAGATGCTTATGAAGGATATTCGCGACGCGATATCGGCGCATCGGTTCGCCCCGTTCGCGGCGGATTTTCGTTCGCGATATCGCGCGACGAAATAGGCTGCCGCCGATCCTCAGCGGGAGAGCGGCACCACCACATGATATTCGCCGCGCTTTGCATCGTGCTCCAGCGTCGTGCGAAGCTGGCGAGCGAGACCGCCCAGAACCCGCTCGTACAGCGCGACCTGTCCATTGCCCTTCGAGTGCGCCCGTCGAAAGGCCGGCGATGCGAGGGCGAAGCGAGCCTGATCGGTACGCCCCGGCACCCGCACAAGCGAGATATCCAGCTTCTGTTCGTCCTCCAGCGCGATGACGAGATCTGCCAGCTCGGCCGTCATGAAGGCGAGCGGTGCCGCGACGTCCTGATGAAGATAGACGTCGTCGCAATCCACAGCGATATCGAGATTGCGGTTGCTCTGAACCTGTGCCGATGTCTTGAGGCTCGATGCAATCTCACTCATCGTCGGTCGCGCGCGGACGCCGCGTTCTGCATCCAGCTCGGCATAATGATTGCGTTGCACGACGGCGAGCGCATCCACGCGGCGCTGGATGGAAAGATGGGCATTGCCCGCGCTCTCGTTCTGCGCTGCCCGCCAGTGCAGGCTGATCAGGCTGGAAATGATCTGCAGGTTGTTCTTGACGCGGTGATGGACCTCACGGGTCAACTGGGTCTGACGTTCTAGTGTCGTCCGCATCTCGCCTTCATGCTCGGCGACATCCTCGCTCATCTCGCGAAACGCTTTCCCCAACTCGGCGATTTCCGAGGATGCCAGCCGAGGCAGGCGAGGCGGCACGATTACCCCGCCAGGAACATAGGTCGCGACTTCGCCGCGCAGGGCCATCAAAGGCTCGATCAGCACCCACCGGACCACGAGCCAGCTCAGGAAAGCGGCCGATAGCCAGATCAGGATCGGCATAAGCAGCGAGATCGTGCGGGCGCTGTAATCCCTCCCGGTCACGGACAGGACGAATGCTAGACCGGTCTCGCCAATCGGCGCGCGCGCAACGATTGTATCGCTTGCCTGGACTTCCTTCGGGATCTGGCCCGCAAGAACCAGTCGCTTGTCAGCCTGTCTCAGATATACAGCCTGGTGCGGATCAAGCGCGCTGCCGCTCGCAAGCCGCTCCAGCGCAGTTCGCCTGTAGAGCGCGAAGGTGGTGAGCGAGCCGTCTCGGCTGCTCGATTTCAATAATATCCCATCCAGTTCGGGTGCGAGCGCCAGATCGCCTTCGCCCAGATCACTGTTACGGATCTGCGCCAGGAGCTGTGTGGCACCTGGCGCTTTGCAAACGGATTGTCCGCGTGCATCGAAGATGACGCTTTCGATGCCGTTCTCTCCGGCCAATGTCTTGAACAGGCGCTGCATTCGTTCGCAAATATTTCCGGGATCGGAGTCCCGCGCGAGAACATTGGCGGTCAATGCCTGCGTGGTCCGGATCGTATTTATATCGGAGGCCAGACGGTCGGCGTTCTGCTGTGCCGCCACTGTCATGAGTTCGACCTTTTCCTGCTCGGCGGAGCTGATCGACTTCCAGTTCGAAATGAGCCCGCCGACGGCAAGCGGCATTAGGGCAAGGACCATGATGAAGAAGACTTTGGGCGCCGTTCCCCTTAGCCAATTCATCCCCCGCGTGTCGTTCGTGGTAGCGGTCTCCGATCTGTGCCGCATCGCAAGTCCAAAAATCTCCCGGCCTTAAAGATCCTATGCCAGTTTCAGATGGCAGTCGAGATCGGCCTCTTCATAGTAGTCCAGACTTCAGTCCAGGCGTTTGAGCAGATCGAGCATTTCCTTGGGAACGGCCTCGTCCACGGTTTGCTGATAGACGGAGCGCAGCGCCGCTCCCAGTTCGGCATCTTCCTTTGTCAATGGGCGGGGCGACGACCCTTTTTTTACCTCATTTTGCGGTTTTCTTGCCACGACATCCCTATCTTCCGAGCCAGTTTGCGGCTGCTTGTCCCCGATTTCTTCCGTTCTGGTCCGTTCGCCGTCGATCATTCCAGCTTTCCCGTATGCACACCCGGATCAATTTCACGCCGCCAACCGGTATTCGTGCAACTATCTTACCCGGCAGTGAAACCAATTGGCGCTTCATTGGTTCCGCACTTCATGAATCGAATTCCTTTTTGGCACAAGCCGTTCCAAAACGACAGCTTCGGCGTTGCAAAATATGACGAAGATCGATGCGAGGGAGGCATTTGTCCTGGCGGACCTCCGATCGCGCTTGCAGTTTATCCGCAGGCAAAGAATATTCCGGCTGACGCTTTTCGTCACAATGGGGACAGGGAGAAGACGAGTCTATGACACTTGGCCAGCAGCTTTATCCGCATCTGCCTTTTCTCCGGCGGTATGCACGCGCTCTTACGGGGAGCCAGGAGCAGGGCGATGCCTATGTCCGCGCGACGCTCGAAGCTATCATCGCCGCACCGGAGGAATTTCCCGACGACGCCGATCCCCGACTGGGGCTGTATCGCACTTTTCATGCTGTCTGGACAACGACGCATCTGGAAGATGTCGATTTTGGCGGCCCGGAAGATGAACGGCAGGCTATTGCGCGTGCACGGCTTGCGCGCATAACGCCTTTGCCGCGGCAGGCGCTGCTGCTCACGGCGATGGAGGGCTTCAGCCACCAGGAGACGGCCTATCTGATGGAAGTCGGTACGGCTGATATTGACACGCTGGTCGCCGAGGCCCTTCGCGAAATAGAAAAGCAGACCCAGGCCGACGTGCTCATCATCGAGGACGAACCGATCATTAG
>JBFXHW010000176.1:0-6203 GCA_050176605.1 Sphingobium sp.
GGTCGAGCGCCTTATAGGCTTCCTCGGTGAGGCTCTCGTCCTCCATCTCCTCGGTAATGGCATCCTGCCGCTCGGAAATGGCCTGCACCCGCGCGAGCTGCTCCTCGGTCAGGTCGGGAGACGGAAGGATGACGCGGTAGAGGCCGGCCGCGGCGCTGTGCGTGTAATTGGACGCGATCGGCCGGATCCACGCAAGGCCGAGTTCCTCACCGATCCGCCTAGCCTCTTCTTCCATGATATCGGCGGCCAAGCGCTGCGCGATCTCCGGATTGACCCACTTGTCGCCGCTGTCGCTGAAGAGGTCGCGATCGATCTTGCCCTCGGCTTCGGCATAGCGATCCTCGCCGACGAGGATCGCCACCGGGTCAGTCGATTTCATGGTCTCGTTGGCGATAACCCGGCGGATCGTATCCGCGTTGGCGTAGCTCGTACCATAGCTGTTCCAGACGAGCAGCTGCTTCTCCTGGTTCTCGGTGGAGGCATAGGCCTTGGCGACGTCGAGGGTGATGGTGCCCTCACTCAGCGCCTCGAAGATCGGCTCGGCCAGCGTGGCGAGCCGCAGGCGGCCTTCCACAAAGCGGCGGGTGAGACCGAAGCGCTTGGCGACGCCGTCGACGTCCCCGGTCAGTCCGATGAAATACTGGAATGCGCGGCATTCTTCCGCCGGCGTCATCTTGAGCTGATGAAAGTTCGCCGCCGTCGACGTTTCGGAGAGCGTCGCTTCGTCGCCCACGAGAACCTTCACGGGCACGTCATATTCCTCGGGGACGATGATACCGCGTTCGGCGAGGAGCATGAGGCCCCTGAGCCGGCGGCCGCCGTCGAAGACTTCGTAGGTGCCGCGCGGCTTCTTCACTGGGGTGACAAGCAGGTTCTGCAGAACGCCGCGCGCTTCGATATCGGCGGCCATCTGCGGGATCTCCAGCAGTTCATCAGGCCGCTTGCGGACATTGATAGGGGAAAGCGTAAGCTTCGAGAGCTTTACGGAAGTGGTCATCGGAGCAACTCCTTCTGGCATCCGGATCAGCCCGGACACCACTTCCGCCCCCCCTTCCCTTTCAGTCCGACCGAGACAGGATCTGCGCCAGGATCGCTTCAACCGATGCCATCGGCACGAAAACCCGGGTGCGGTATTGGATCACCTCGGTGAAGCAGCCAATCGACTTGAGCCAGGGCAGCCGATCGACCGGGCAGCCGACCAGTTCGACGCGAGCCGAGCCGTTGACGATGGAGCGCTTGATGGTGAGCGGGAAAGGCCGCGAAATGTCGATGCTGCGTCCCGCCGCCACGGCCTTGACCACGGCGTCGGCCGGCAGAGCATCCGCATGGTCGATGCCGAGCTTGGTGAAGAGCTGCGGAACATGATCGTCGAAGACGAGACGTCCGAGCCAGGACTGCCCTTCCCCATCGACGATACGATTGACCGCGAGGTGGTCGCTCGGGAGCGCCGACCAGATGGGCAGCAGCAGGCCGGTCGCAAGGCGGATCGTCTCGCTGTCCACGATCTGGCTGGTGGTTTCGACCTCGGCAGCCCAAGTGATGCTGAAGTTCTCGCGATCGACCTCCTCCCACGAGGATTCGTAGAGGTCGTCTTCGCGCATATATTCGTTGCGCGTGGGCCGCATCATCTCGACGCGCGGGATCGGCGTCCCTTCCTTCTCCTCCATCAGAGCCCTCGCCCGGGTTCGCAGCGCGGACTTGCCCGACTTGCGGTTGACCATGAAGATCGCACTCGCGTCACCGTCAGCGATGCGCAGGATACGTTCCAGCAAGACGGGATTACGCCGGCGCGCGATCTCGATGGTGAGCAGGTGGGAGGTCGCGCCCGTGAGAGGGTCAGTTCGCAGAACGACGTCATCGACCAGCGTGGCCTGGTCGACCAGGATCGTCTCGACGCCGACATCGAGCCGACCCGCATCGCGCGCAGCGGACACGCGGGTTTCGATCAGTGCGAGGAACTCCTCGAATATGCTGTTCTGCAACGCGATGGGCAGCGCGAGGATGCGATTGAGCCAGCGCTGAATGGGCGGCATCTCGTCCTTGAGGACGCCGTCCTTATCGACCAGTTCCAGCCCGGTACGATGCTGGAAATCGTCAAGCGTGGTGCTGGAAAGCTTGCCCGCCGCCAGGAGATCGAACCAGCTGAGCAGCGCTGCACAAGCATATTCGCTTTCGAGATTGTCGGCCGGGTCGAACAGCCCTTGCCCGCCGGTCTGCCGCTGGCCCCGGGTGAGCGCTCCAAGGCTGTCGAGCCGCCGCGCGATGGTGCTCGTGAAGCGCAGTTCGCCCTTGCAGTCCGTGGTCACTGGGCGGAACAGCGGCGTAGTCGCCTGGTGCGTGCGATGGGTTCGCCCCAACCCCTGGATCGCCCGGTCGGCCCGCCAACCCGGCTCGAGCAACAGATGGACGCGCTGCTCCTGGTTCACCACGTCGAGCGATGCGTGATAGCTCCGGCCGGTGCCGCCTGCGTCCGAGAAGACGAGGACGCGCTTGCGCCCCGCCATGAACGCGGCGGCTTCGGCCTGGCTGGTCCGGGCCGAGCGGCTCTCGAGCTTCTGCCTGCCGTCGCAGGTGGTGATCAGACGCTTGGTGCGACCCGTCACTTCGGCGACATTGTCATGGCCGAAATGTTCGAGCAGGGCATCCAGCGCCGACATGATTGGCGGCATCGCACAGAGCTTCTCGATCAGTTCGTCACGCGCGGCTTCCGCTTCCGGGTTGTAGACCGGATGGCCATGCTCATCGAGCATCGGCATCGATCTCGGCGTGCCGGTATCGTCCTTGAAGACGCGCATCTGGCGGGTTGGAAAGGCCCGCTGCAGATAATCGATCACGTATTCGCGGGGGCTGAGATCAATTTCGAGATCGGCCCGTTCTTCCGGGCTGAGATCGCCCAAGCGCCGATCAAGGATCGATTCCGCGGTCGTGACAAGCTGCAAAACGACCGACTTGCCATCGGCAAGATGGCTCCGGACCGCCGCGATCACGGTCGGTAGCTTCATGCTGAGGAGCAGTTGCCCGAAGAACCGCTGCTTCGTGGATTCAAAGCGCGAACGGGCCGACGCCTTGGCGCCGCTGTTGAGGGTTGCGTTCTCGAGGCCGTCGACGACCGAAGTCAGCTCGAGGGCTCGCTCCATGTTGCGATGGATGATGCTCCACGAATCGGCATAGCTGTCGTAGATCGCGATCTGGTCAGACGTGAGTTCGTGACGTAATATCTCATATTCGACCCCGGCGAAGCTCAGTGCCCGTGATGTGTAGAGACCAAGCGCCTTGAGGTCACGCGCGACCAGTTCCATCGCGGCAATGCCGCCCTTGCGGATGCCGGAGATGAACTGTTCGCGATCGCAGAAAGCAGTCTCGGGGCCCCAGAGGCCGAGCCGCACGGCATAGGCCAGGTTGTTGACGTCCGAGGCACCGGTTGCCGAGGCATAGAGCACTCGGGCGCCAGGAAGCTGATTTTGGAGGAGGACACCACAAATACCCTGCTGCGATCCCTTCTTCGCCCCGAGTGCTCCTTCCCCGCCGGCGACTCCGCCCATCTCATGGGCTTCGTCGAAGCCGATTACGCCCTCGAAATCCTCACCTGCCCAATCGACGATCTGCTGAAGTCGGCTGTGATCGCCCCGGGCAGAGCGCAGCGTTGGATAGGTGACAAAGAGGACGCCCTGCTCGATCGGGATGGATTGGTCGATTCTCCAGTTCGCCAGGGGCTGGATATCTGCCGCGAGACCACCGAGCGCCGTCCAATCGCGCCGTGCGTCTTCGAGAAGTGCTTCGTTCTTCGAGATCCAGATGTTGCGCCGGCGCCCCTGCAGCCAGCTGTCGAGAATACAGGCCGCGACTTGTCTGCCCTTCCCCGCACCGGTGCCGTCGCCGAGGAAATAGCCCTTGCGATACGCGCGGCCGTCTTCTGCTTCGTCGAGGCCGACACCCTCCTTGCTGGGTTTGAAGCGGCCCGGCAGAAGCTGGCTCCAGGCGTGACCTGCATAGACGACGGTCTCAAGCTGCGATGCGGAGAGCAGGCGCTCACTGACGGTTCGCTCCGGTAGCTGCGGGACGTAGGATGGTATCGGCCCGGCGATCGAGCCCATCGCCACGGACTCCACCAGCGCAGTCGGATGTTCGCCGGCCGTTTCAAACACGATCCGGCTCGGCCGATAGGGGAGATAGACGCCGACCTGGTCCAGCAGCGGGGCCGGCGTTTCGAGCACGGTATAAGCCACCGGCAGGACGTTGTTGCGGACTGGCGCGTGATAGGGTCGTGGCTGCGACCGACTGCTCTTCATCGCCCGGAACAGCGACAGAGTCGAGGATCGCTTCGGCGCGGGCGGCGGAGCCGCGACGATCGAGGCGCGCTCGGTGACTCTCAGCGCACCAATCAGCTCGCGGATCGACGCCCGCTGGATTGTGGCCGGAAAGGCACCGCCTGGCACCTTGTCGATGACGAAGAGCCTGACCGCGATCGATGTGCCGTGCTTGAGATAGCATTTCTCAAGCCGCACCGATGTCCGCACACTCACATCCCGCAGTGTCGTTTCGAACAGGTCGCGCATCCGGGCATTGGGACCGAACCAGTCGGGCATGATGGCAACGAGGCGGCCGCCGGACTGGAGGCGGCGGAGAGCGGCCTGGAGATGCCGGACGGCGGCGTGGCTGTCCGCGCCAAGTCCCACCGAGCGGGAGAAAGGCGGGTTCATCAGGATTACGCTTGGGCGCGGGGCTTCCGCCAGCGTCGAATTGATGGTCGCCCCGTCATGTCCGGTGACCACGGCGTCGGGAAAGACGTGTGACAAGCGCGTGCGGCGACCAAGCGCATATTCATTAAGCTGGAGCGCCGCGTATCCCCGACAGTGCGCCACTAGGAGACCATTGCCGGCGCTGGGCTCAAGGACGATGTCGTCGCTCTGGATGGCAGCGAGCACGACAGCTACTGCGGCCAGATCGACAGGCGTGGAGAATTGCTGCCACTCGATCTGATCTTCGCTCCGCACCGTTTGGGTGGGCAGCCGATCCGAGAGATCACAGGCGGCTGCCGCATCGGCGAGGGAGCGTAGTGGATAGGGTCCAAACTGGAGATGGTGGGCGAGCGCGTGCTCAAGAATCTCAAAGCTGTCGCGCTGGGTCCAATAGCCGTCAGCGTCGGATCCACCGAAGCCTTCGACCATGGCGGCGTTCAGATCTCCTCGGGTTATCGGCTCTGAGGAACGCAGTCGATTGACAAGGGCCGTGGCCGCACGGCGTTCTGCCGCGGTAGCGGAATCGAAAAGATCGGGCATTTTGGGGTCTCCGGACTGGCTGCCCCCTCGGCAGCGTCAGTCTTTCGCCCCCCTTCACTTTTCACCGGCAGCGAGCCCGGGTCATTCCGGCGATCTCATAAAAAGTTCTGGAAACTTTCATATGTTGGAAGTATTGAGAATTTTATGTCATCTCTGGCAGAACAGGTGTCGGCGGCGGGCCTGGCCGACCATATCCTCAGCGAACGCCAGCTCAGCGATCTGCTGGGTGGCGGCGACGCGCGTCGTTATGGGCTGGTCAACCGGGCACTCAAGGACGGCTCGCTGATCCGCGTGAAGCGGGGTACCTATCTTCTGGGACGACCTTATCGCAGTGAGCAGGTCCATCCTTTCGCCATCGCCCAGGGCTTGGTGCCAGGTAGCTATGTCTCGTTCGAGAGCGCGCTCGCTCATCATGGCTGGATCCCGGAGGGGGTCTTCGTCACCGCGAGCGTGTCGCCCGGGCGCAAGACCCTTCGTTTCGATAGTCCGGACTTCGGGCCGTTCAGCTTTCATCCCATCGCCATCCAGGATTATCGCTTCCTGACGAGCATCGATCGGATCAGGATGGGAAGGCTCACCGCCTTTGTCGCGCAGCCCTTGCGCGCGCTTATGGATCTCGTTGCCCTGCGAAAGGAAAGCTGGACCGGGATCGAATGGCTGACCAGCGGCCTGCGGATCGACAAGGATCTGCTTCTCTCACTCAAACGTAAGGATTTCGCGGTGCTGAAGCCTGTCTACAAGCACAAGGCGGAGAACGTCTTTCTCGAGGCGCTGGAACAGGCAGTCAAGACGACAAAGGCTTCGCTTGCCGGGCGGTCGGAACGTGATTGACATCATCAAGGAGAAGCTTCGGCAATATGACGCCGCGAACGCACTCGAGGAGGAGAATGCCGTTAAGGAGATCCTCCAGGAGATCGCGCTCTA
>JBFXHW010000177.1:0-6131 GCA_050176605.1 Sphingobium sp.
GCAGGCGAAAGCGGACCTGTTCCATGGGTCCGCCGCGCCCGGAACGGATCTGGTCGGCAGCCGTGCCGTGAAAGCGCGGCAGGTCGTCGCGCCGTCGTTCGGTGCCGCCAGCAATGCGCGCGCGCGGCGCGGCAACGGCTGGTGACTGGGGAGCAGGCAAAACCGTTGGGCTCTTTTTCGACTTGCGAAACAGCCGTGAAAACCAGGACATCAATTTTTGCCTTCCAACCGGGACGTCATATGTCAGTCAGGACAATATACGGAAAAAGGAAATATCGGTTTAAAGTCGTCGACGCAATTGCAGCAAAAATACATCAACACCAAAAAACGATCCGAATGCTTGGTCGAATTCGACACCATTCCCCTTGGTTTACGATCTTACCAGCGTATCCGGACCTTCAGTATAAGAAATATGTAGATTATGACGCTCGCCAGCAGAATGATGGCAAGCGCGTCGTTGCCGTCATTGCCGAACTGGTTGGCCACGGCACAGCCGATTGCGGGTGGCAGATACGCCCACAGGGAATCGGGCGGTGTTTCCATTGACGAGCGATGAAGCATCAATACCACCAGCCCCGCGAAAATCAGGACCGAAGCCCAGTCATAGACGGTTTCCATGTCCGTTTCCTTGCCAGATCATTTCCGTCGGCCGGCGCGCCGCCATGTGCCCAGAAATTCCTTGAGCTGCATCCTGATCGACAGCTTCTGTGCCGCCTCGGCAATGGCCAGGCCGTCCATCTGCGGCCGCGGCATGCCCCTGGCCGTACAGGCGGCAAGACGTGCTCGCAGCGCTTCCTTCCGGCGCGCCTGCGCGGGCTGCATCTTGCCGATCTCACCTATGTCCAGTGCCGCCGCTTCGATTGCGCCTTTGGCGATGGCATCGCTGAGCAGGGCTTCGCCGACCGAGGTGCGTGACATGATGAGACTGCGGCCGTCCACCTCCTCGAACGAGGGAAAGCCGCGTTCGTCGCCATACCACGCGTCGGCGCAGGCGATGTCGGCCACGCCACCGACCGCGTCCGGGCAGATCTTGCAACGGAACTGGACCTGCCGTGACAGATGTCCGCCCCAGCTTTCGGCATAGCGCATTTCGCCAACGCTGCCGTCACGGGTGACCGCGCGCGTAAGCCCCGGCCAGCCCTGACCGCGATAGCGGAAATAGACGAGATTTTCCGGATCGAGTCCCATCGCCCTGACGATCCGGTCTGCGCCATCTAGCGCCGGAGTACCCGCGCAGAAAAAGGAAAGCATCAGCGGCACCTTCTCGTTGACGCGAGGGTCGGTCTTGCCGAGCTGCCGCAGCGCCGAAACGTCGCACGGTTTGCCGACAAATGCGAATTTCCCCGGTTGTTCCAAGGCTTTGTCGATCTGTTCGAGCGGCGAGGAAGGCGCGTAGCGCGAGCCAGCACCCAGCACGATCTGTTCACGCGTATTGGCCCAGCGCAGAACGTTCCGAGTGGGCTTGTCGGGATCGGCGCTGATTTGCAGCACATGGTCGACGAGGCCGCTGGTGATGGCATGGAATGCCAGTGCCGAAACCGCCCCACCCGACGATCCGCAGAAGCGGATGTCCGGATCGGTTGAATGACCGGTCATGATGCGATGGGCTGGCCCCCAGACAGGATCCTGCACCGGGGCGTCATTTCCGTTCCAGGGTGCGACGACCTTGCCGGGACAGGCGCCGGAAATAGCCTTTTCCTCTTCGGCGCCGATCTTGCCGATCTGCTCCGGCCGGTTGAAACCGGGCGCTACCGTCGTCATCCGCACAGCTTTGGGTGCGACGCCTGCGCACAATCCGCATCCGGTACAAAGATCATTGCCCACGACGCTCAGCAATGTGGGAGAAGAGTATAGTTTCATTGCCGCCCCGCCAAAATACTGTCGAAACTCTCGCGCAGCAGCGCCCGATAAGGTTCCATGCGTTCCTCGACCCTTGCCATGCCCGCGCTTTCGTTCCTTGCCAAATCATCGCGTCCATCGATCGCCGAAAACGTCCGCGCAACCGCTTCGTCGACGGTCAGCCCCTGAACCGGCAGCGACCAGTCATATCCCAGAGAACCGAACAAACCCTGAAATTTCCGGCTATAGGCGACGGGCAGTACGGGCGTTCCCGCCGAGAAGGCGGCGACGCAGGCATGCATCCGGGCCGCAATAAGGAAATCCAGCCCTGAAATGGTGCTTTTCGCTTCGCAGGGACCGGGGAAATTGGGAACGCGGACGACGCCGGAGAATTCGGTCGCAAGCCGATCCGCCAGCGTACCGTCGTCGTCGCCAGCATCTGTTCCGCTGGTGGCGTGCGCGATCAGATGCACTTTCACATCATCGCGCGCTGTCAGCTTCGCGAGCAGCGCGCGGATATACGCTGCATAATCATAGGACAGCCCGAATGCGTTGCGGCCGGTTTCCGCCTGATGGAACAGAAGACCCGATGCGTTCACACCAACCTTGATCGTCTTTCCGCCGCGTTCATTGGCACGCGATTCGAACGGGAGCAGAAAGGCGACATCGACTGCGAACAGGGATCTTGCGCGCGGTGCAAGCGACTTCATGATTTCGAGCGAGAGGTCGTCGCGGGAAACCACCGCTGTCGAGCGGTGCAGCGCATACCGCGCCAGTTGGCGATAGGGAAAGCGCGTGAAAGGTCCAATCGTCTGGGGCGAGAGAATGAGCGGCACTTTCGCCCGCGCTGTCACGATCTTTGAATACCACAGGAAGAAAAAGCGCCGGGCGCCATATATATCGGCGAAACTGTCGCCCGCGCCGATGTCGAGCATGCAATCAATGTCGTCCAATGCCTGCCGGAAGCCGTTGCGGGAGAGCAGGAAACGACGGTCGATGATCCGCGTTTCGACGCCAGACGCCTGTTCCGCCGTGCCGCCATTGTCACGCATGCCGAAGATGACGAATCTTATGTCCGCACCAAGCCTCTCGGCCTCGGCGCGGGCAATGGCCATATTGGCCAAAGTCAGCGCGCCGACGCCCAGATTGCCGGAACGCAGCGAGTGCCACAGCAGGCCGACCGTGAGATTTTTCCGGCCTCGGGTGGGGGAAGAAACTGTCATCATCACAGGCGTTATAAAAAGAATTTGTTACTGAGCACTTGCGAAAAGCTGATGCGGCGCCTGTGCGAAGCCATGAAATGGAAAAGAATTGCAAGCAAAGAGCCAGCGGATTTGGCGATTTTTCATCGGCTATCACTTACATTGAGGCGAATCAACCGCTATGCGACCGTCCATGTTTTCTCGTCGTTGCTCTCGCCTCCCGGCACCCTTCATGCTGCACCGGCGGCTTGCGCTGCTGTTGGCCGGGTGTCTGGTCGAAGCATGATGGACGCGCCGGATATAAACCGGGCCGCGCCGGTCAACCGGCAGGCCGAAGCCAAGCTTCGGGCGATTTTCGCACACACCAAAAAAGCGCTCGTCACTGTCGCCGTGGTCAGCGCCGTTCTGAACGTGCTTCTGCTGGGCGGGTCGATCTATATGATGCTCGTCTACGATCTGGTGCTGCCGAGTCACAGCGTTGCGACCTTGACTGGCCTCGCCGTACTCGTTCTCGTTGTCTATATCTTTCAGGGCATTCTCGACTTTCTCCGGGGGCGACTGCTCATTCATTTCGGCGCGACGGTGGACGTCGACCTCAATCGCGACATCCATGGCCTGATCTGCCTCCTGTCGCGGGGACAGAACGACATGGACGGCATGCAGCCGGTCCGGGATCTCGATCAGCTCCGGTCTTTCCTGTCGGGACCCGGGCCGACCGCGCTTGTCGACCTTCCGTGGATGCTGTTCTTCATCATCATATTGTTTCTGCTCCATCCCTGGCTCGGCATCACGGTCTTGATCGGCGGTGCCGTACTGGTTTTTCTCACCTATCTTACCGAGCGCCTTACCAACGTCAAAAGCGGCGAGATGATGAAGATCAACACCGCGCGGATGCGGCTCGCCGAAGCCACGCGGCGTCATGCCGAAGTGCTCTATGCCAACGGGATGCAGCGGAGGATGGAGGATCGCTGGGTCGACCTAAGCGGGCGGTTCCTCACCGCGCAGGAGCGGCTGAGCGGCGTAACCGCCAGCCTGAGCAATATCACCAAGATATTGCGCATGGTTCTGCAATCCGGCGTGCTCACGGTCGGTGCATTGCTGGTACTCGATCAGCAGGCGACCGGGGGCGTCATTTTCGCGAGTTCGATCATATCATCGCGTGCGCTTGCGCCGGTCGAGGCGGCCATCGCCAACTGGCGTGGATTTGTTGGCGCCCGCCAGTCCTGGACGCGCCTGAAGGCGCTGATTGGCGCAATGCCGGAAGAAACCGGCGCCGATGTGTTGCCGCCACCCAAACAGGCGCTGAGCGTCGAGAATCTGACACTGGGCCCGCCGGGGACCGGACGAAACACCGTTCGCGATGTCAGTTTCGAGGTGAAAGCCGGCGAGGCGGTAGCGATCATCGGGCCGAGCGGATGCGGCAAATCCACGCTAGCGCGTGCGCTGGTCGGGATTTGGCCACTCGTCGGCGGACATGTGCGTCTGGACGGGGCCGATCTGCGCCAATGGTCTCCGGAAGTCATTGGCCGGCACATCGGATATGTGCCGCAGAACGTCGAACTGCTCGATGGCACGATAGCCCAGAATATCGCGCGTTTTGAAGCCGATGCGAAATCGGAAGATGTTATTGCCGCCGCCAGACTGGCGGATGTTCACGAACTCATCCTCCGCCTGCCCGAAGGGTATAACAGCCAGGTGGGGACGGACGGCCGCGCGCTGTCGGGCGGTCAGCGGCAACGCATCGCACTGGCGCGGGCGCTCTATGGCGAACCGTTGCTTCTCGTGCTCGATGAGCCCAATTCCAACCTTGATAACGAGGGAGAGCAAGCGTTGGCGAAGGCAATAGCGCAGGTGCGGGAGAGGGGAGCCATAACGATCATCGTTGCGCATCGTCCCTCGATTCTCACTTCGGTCGACCTGGTTCTGCTCATGGTGGACGGAGTTGCGAAGGCATTCGGCCCGAAACAGAAGATCGTTCCCGGTCTGCTCCCGCCGGCGGGAGCAGACCGGCAGGCAACCGGAAACGAGGCATGATGCCGTTCTCGGGCGGTAGCCTGCACACGAAAATGGCAAGCGGCCTTGAAACGAAGTCCGAGGAAACGCTAGGCACGCGGGCGGCAACAATTTCACCAAAGGGAACGAGGCCAATATGCGCAAGGGGATAATATTGGCCGGGGGATCGGGTACAAGACTCTATCCGCTGACAAGGGCGGTCTCGAAGCAGCTCATGCCGGTCTACGACAAGCCGATGATCCATTATCCGCTGTCGGTGCTCATCATGAGCGGTATCCGCGAGATCATGATCATTACGACGCCGCACGATCAGGCCGCCTTTCAAGCATTGCTCGGTGACGGCAGCGACCTCGGGCTTTCCTTCACCTATGCTGTTCAGCCCGAGCCAAAGGGTTTGGCGCAGGCCTATCATATCGGGGCCGACTTTGTCGGAAGCTCGCCATCTGCGCTTATATTGGGCGATAATATATTCTACGGCCACGGCCTTACCGAGCTGCTCGAAAATGCAGCATCACGCGAGAGCGGAGCGACCGTGTTCGGCTATTATGTCAACGATCCGATGGCCTATGGCGTTGTTTCCTTCAATTCTGAAGGAAAGGCCGAAACTATCGAAGAAAAGCCAGAAAATCCCAGATCACATTATGCCGTAACAGGCCTTTATTTCTATGACGGCAAGGCTGTCGACTATGCGCATTCGCTAGCGCCATCCGCACGTGGCGAACTGGAAATTACCGATCTCAACCGCCTTTATCTCGAAGCCGGAACGCTCGACGTCGAGATCATGGGCCGCGGCTATGCCTGGCTCGATACCGGCACGCATGGGTCGCTGATCGATGCAGGCAATTATGTCCGTATCACCGAGGAGCGACAGGGGCTGAAGATCTGCTGTCCCGAGGAATTGTGCTGGCGCATGGGGTTCATCGACGACGACGGATTGAAGTGCCTCGCCGAACCGCTGCGCAAATCGGGTTATGGCGAATATCTGCTGCGTCTGCTTGACCGGGGGGTGGCGTGAAGATCATTCGGACCGCGATAGAAGATGTTCTGATCATTGAGCCGGCTGTTTTCGGCGATGAC
>JBFXHW010000178.1:0-6077 GCA_050176605.1 Sphingobium sp.
GAAGGCTGGGCCAACCGCCTGACCACCATCAGCCTCGCGAACAGCGCCCGCCTGATGCGCGCGATCCGTATCCTTTCGACCGGCGGCTTCGTCTCGCTGCGCGAAGAGGGCGAGGTCGCGGGCAATGCGAGCCTCACCGCCACCGTGCTCGCGCTGGGCAATGCCGGCACCCGGATCGACGGCGCGGTAACGCTGACCGACGACGGTGCCTATGCCGAGGTCGGCGGCGCATTGCTCGCGCGCGGCGAACAGCGCCATGATGCCGCTGTCGTGCTGCGCCACGCCGCGCCCTACGGCACCAGCCGCCAGCTCTGGCGCGCCGTCGCCGACGACAAGGCGACCGCCAGCATGGCCGCCCGCGTCGAGGTCGCCCGTGACGCGCAGAAGACCGATGGCGGGCAATCGCTGCGCGGGCTGCTGCTCCAGCGCACCGCCACGATCAACCTGAAGCCCGAACTCGAAATCTTCGCGGACGACGTCAAATGCGCCCATGGCGCGACTGTCGGCGAACTGGACGCCAACGCGCTCTTCTATCTCGAATCACGCGGACTCCCGCCCGAGCGCGCCAAGGCATTGCTCACTCGCGCCTTCGTGGCCGACGCGATCGACCGGATTGGCGACGAGGCGGTGCGCGAGGTCTTTGCGAAGGATGCTGAACGCTGGCTGGAGGCGGTGACGGAATCCCCCTTCCGCCTGCGGGAGGGGTTAGGGGAGGGCATGTCCAATGGCTGACGCAACCTCACCCGAACAGACCCTCCCCCGACCCCTCCCGCAAGCGGGAGGGGAGACGAAAGCCCTCGACCTCCTCACCGATTTCCCCGCGATTCCTGAGGGCTGGGCCTATCTCGACACTGCGGCCACAGCGCAAAAGCCCCGGCCGGTGATCGACGCGATCACGCGCGGCTATGCCGAAACCTACGCGACCGTCCATCGCGGCGTCTATCAGCGCTCGGCCGATATGACGCTCGCCTTCGAGGCGTCGCGCCGCCGCGTCGCGCAGTTCATCGGCGCGCCGTCGCCGGACGAAATCATATTCGTGCGGGGCGCGACCGAGGCGATCAATCTCGTCGCCAGCAGCTGGGGCAACAGCCTCAAGCCCGGCGACCGCATCCTGCTTTCGACGCTTGAGCATCACAGCAACATCGTCCCCTGGCAGTTGCTGCGCGACCGCACCGGCATCGAGATCGACGTCGCGCCGCTCACCGAAGACGGCAGGATCGATCTGGACGCGGTCGAGGCGATGCTGACGCCCGCGCACAAGCTGGTCGCGCTTGCCCATGTCTCGAACGTGCTGGGATCGATCCTCGATGCCCGCCGCGCCGCCGATCTCGCTCATGCCGTCGGTGCGAAGCTGCTGCTCGACGGCTGCCAGGCCGTACCGCGCCTCGCCGTCGACGTGCAGGCGCTCGATTGCGATTTCTACGCCTTCTCCGGCCACAAGCTCTACGGACCGACCGGCATCGGCGTACTATGGGCGCGCCGTGAGATTCTCGACGCGATGCCGCCCTGGCATGGTGGCGGCGCGATGATCGATCGCGTCACTTTCGAGAAAACGACCTACGCCCCGCCGCCCGCCCGTTTCGAGGCGGGCACGCCGCATGTCGTCGGCGTGCTGGGGCTCCATACCGCGATCGATTATGTCGAGGCGATCGGCCTTGATGCAATCCACGCGCATGAAACCGCGCTGGTCCGGGCGACGCGCGAGGCGCTGCATGGCATCAACAGCATCCGTCTGTTTGGGCCGGAGGACAGCGCTGGAATCGTGAGTTTTGCGATCGAGGGGGTTCATCCCCACGATATCGGCACCATATTGGACGAAGAGCAGGTCGCGATCCGCGCCGGGCACCACTGCGCGCAGCCGCTGATGGAGCATCTCGGCGTACCGGCGACGGCGCGGGCGAGCTTCGGCGTTTACAACAGCGAACAGGATGTGGCCGCGCTGGTGCGGGGTCTGGAACGAGTGGCGAGAATATTCGGATGAGTGACGAACCAAATATCAGGACCGAGCAAGTCGACGGCGTGACGGCTCCGCCGCGTGCGCGCGTGGACGGCATGGAGCCGACCGCCAATGTGCCGCGCAAGGCGGACTATCTGGAAGGCTTTCTCAAGCAGCAGCCGCAGGATACCGCGGACGGCGAGCCGGGCGGGTCGGTCTATGACGGCGTGATCTCGGCGCTCAAGGAGATTTATGACCCGGAAATTCCGGTCAATATCTACGATCTTGGCTTGATTTACGGCGTCGACGTCACCGATGACGGCCACACCGTCGTCACCATGACGCTGACCACGCCACACTGCCCGGTCGCGGAATCGATGCCCGCCGAAGTGGAACTGCGCGTCGGCGCGGTGCCGGGCGTCGGCGATGCCGAGGTCAATCTCGTCTGGGACCCGCCATGGGACCCGCAGAAAATGTCGGACGAAGCCAAACTCGAACTGGGGATGCTGTGAGATGCTGATTTCGCTATTCTCTTTTTCCCGTCATCCCAGCGAAGGCTGGGATCCATGGCTGTTGCCTTCTCAGATGCCACCGCGCGTCGCGAGAGACATAGGCCCCAGCCTTCGCTGGGGCGACGCATTGGATATTGGGCATGACTGAAACGCAAACCAAAATCCGCCAGCGCCCCGCCGCTGTCATCCTGACGCCGTCCGCCGAGCAGCGGGTGGCCGATCTGATGGCGCAGGCTCCGGCGGATGCCATCGGCGTGAAGCTGTCCACGCCCCGGCGCGGCTGTTCAGGGCTCGCCTATTCGGTCGATTATGTGACCGAGGCCGATCCGTTCGACGAGAAGATCGAGACGCCCGGCGGCGATTTCTACATCGACGGCGGCTCGGTGCTCTATCTCGTCGGATCGACGATGGACTGGGTCGAGGATGATTTCACCGCCGGTTTCGTCTTCGCCAACCCCAACGCCAAGGGCGCATGCGGCTGCGGCGAAAGCTTTACCGTCTAGAAGCCAACCGTGAAGCGCAGCGCCGCACCGACATCGGCGGAAGTAGATGCGATGTTGCCGGGATCGTGGCGCATGAACAGGTTGGCGTCGAACCAGCCCGCCCCCAGCACCCGGCCGTAATTGGCCTCCAGGTCAAGCTCCCGTCCGCGCGCGGCGAGACTGAGCATCGTCGGCGTATAGCTGGTCGCCAGCGTCGCATAATCATAGGCCGTCGGCAGATCGAGCCGGTACCCGCCGCTTTCGACACGCAGCGGCTGCGCAATCCTGAGACCCATACGGCTGGTGCGGCCCTGGCGCACGATATCGAAGCTGAAGGCGTTGCTGGTCAGCCGTCCACTGGCAAGCGCACCGCCCGTGTCCGCACGGGTCCAGGCCTGCCGCCATTGGCCGCGCAGGCTCCAGCCATCGCCGAGCGCGAGGCCGAGATCGAGGTCGGCCAGCGCCGTCGTCGCGCCGCCGCCGCCCAGCGCCGAACCGAAGCGCGCGCCGAGCACTGAGCCGTTCTCGCGCATCATCCCCGCCGCCACGCCGACGCGCAGCAGGCCGAGCGCACGATCGGCGCGGGTGGATAGCAAGGTGTAGCGTGGCGCGATCTCGCCCGGCCGCAGACGGCGGGCGTCGCCCTGCTCGCCGGTGACGGTCAGCGACCAGCGGCCAAGCTCGTGCCGGATGCCAAGCGCCATGTCGCGGTTCGCATCGAAGCCGGGGTTGTGGCCGGGCTCATTGGCGATCAGCCAGCTTGCCTCAGGCACGGGCGCGGCGTCGATCCGCTCGCCGAACGCGGCGAAGGCGGTGGTGTCCGTCCCGAGTTTCATCGAAAGGGAGCCGCCCAAGGTGCGCGGCGTCGGTGTCGGCCGATTGGAAAGGGCGCGCGAATCCTCGCCCATCCAGCGGGCGACATTCGGATCGATCAGACTATGGGTGCCGCTCACGCGGAGCGCGATCGAAGCCCCGCCCAGATCGAGCGTCGTGCGGCGCACGTCGTTGCGGATCGCGCCGCTCAACGGCTTGATCGCCGACATCCGGCGCAGCGTGCCGCCGAGATTGAACTGATAGGCGGCACCATCGCGGTCGAGGATCACGGCATCGCCATCTACCGCAGCCGTGGCGTCCCCCATCGCCGGGGAGAGCGCGCCATTATCTTCCAGCGAAACCGGCACGGCGCTGCCCGCGAGTGAGGTCGTTCCTTGCGGCTGAAAAGCTGCCGTGAGGTCCAGAATGCCTTGTCCGAATATCGTGTCGATACCGGGCGCGCCTGCGTCGGTCGCCGTGGTCATCAGGCGATTGACGATCTGCGCGCCGGTAAGGCTGGGAAACGCCTGCGCCAGCAACGCTACAGCTCCGGAAATGACCGGTGCCGAATAGGAGGTGCCCTTGTAATAATAAAGGTCCCCAGACGCATCGAATGTAACCACCCCGTCAGCATTGTCCGTAACAACTGCCGGATCTGGATGGACGTCCCCGCCCAGCGCCGTGAGATAATATTGCCCGAAGCTGCCGGCCGGATTGGAGAATGAGGAAATCTCGTAGTTGCGCTTGTGCCCGCCCGCTATGATCACAAGGCCGCGCGCCTCAGCGGTGCTTGCGACCTGCGCGAAACCATCGGGATTGGTCTCCGCAACCGTGCAGTCGTCCGTCACCTGACCGCAATTGCCTGCGGAAATGACGACGACAATCCCTGCGGCCGTCGCGCGCCCGATTGCGTCGCGGAGCGGCGAACTCATCGCAGCGCCGCCCAATGACATGTTGATGACGCGAGCGCCGTTGGTTCGGGCATGATCGACCGCGTTGGTGAGCACATCGTCAAAGAACTGGCATCCGTCATCGCTGGTGCAGCTGTCCGGCTTGTCGGAGCGCAGAGCCATGACGCTCGCTCCGAACGCCACGCCCATGATCCGGCTGTTGTTGCGTCCGGCGGCGGCCACGGCCGCAACGGAGGTGCCATGACTGTCCTCCGTATCTCCATCGGAAAAACCACGGCTTCCAGCCATATCCCTGCTGGCCGGATCAATGCGCCCGGCGAACTCCCCGATTGTGTCGGTTAGGCCGCTGTCGACAATGGCGATCTTCACACCTGCACCGGTCGCGCCCTTATCGTAGGCGCCGAGTGCATTGGCGGACACCGCAGCGGTGGATTGCTGATATTCGGTTGTGTTGAAACTGCCCGACGGCGTTGGTGTGGGCGTCGGCGTGGGGGTTGGGGTCGGCGTTGGCGTCGGACTCGGGGGCGGAGTCGGAGTCGGCGTGGGGCTTGGCGAAGGCGTGGGCGTCGGTGTGGAGCCGACTCCGCCGCCTCCACCGCCGCAGCCGGCGACCATCAGTGAAAGACAAGAGGCGAGGAGGAGGGTGCGATGCTTGGCCATGGGCATATTTTTAACCATGAAATCTTACCGAATGGTCACTGTAAATCGTTTTTCCCGACTCCCCATGACAGGTTGCCCGACGCAGGCGCGTGGGCTAGTCGCGCGCCATGCCGCCCGCGCTCAGCCATGTCGATTGCTGGATCTTCGATCTCGACAATACGCTCTATCCGCCATCGGCTGACCTTTTCGGGCTGATCGACGTCCGCATGGGCCGCTATATCGAGCGGCTGCTAGGCTGCGATCCCGTCGAGGCGCGGCGCGTGCAGAAAAGCTATTTCATTGATCATGGCACGACGCTTGCCGGGCTGATGGCCCATCACGGCGTCGATCCCAATGATTTCCTCGATTTCGTGCATGATATCGTGCTGGATTCGGTCGTGGAGGATCGCAAGCTGGTCGAAGCTGTCGCCGCACTTCCGGGCCGCAAGCTGATCTTCACCAATGGGGACGCCGCTTACGCCTCGCGCGTGCTTGCCAAGCTCGGCCTTTCGCAGAGTTTCGAGGCGATCCACGATATTCACGCCTGCGCCTATCGGCCGAAGCCGCATGCCGAAAGCTATGTCGACATGGTGGAACGGCTTGCGATCACCCCCTCGACCGCGCTGTTCGTCGAGGATATGGCGCGTAATCTGAAACCCGCCAAGGCGCTGGGCATGACGACGGTCTGGGTCAACAACGGCTCGGAACGCGGCAGCCATGACGCGCATCCCGATTTCATCGATTACGAGATCGAGGATGTCGGGCGGTGGCTGGGCGAAATCGG
>JBFXHW010000179.1:0-6062 GCA_050176605.1 Sphingobium sp.
AGCGGCGATCGGCGAGGCGAAGCTGTCGCTTCAGCCGCACGGACGCTGGCAGAGAGCGATTGAGATCGCCGCACGGCGTCGCGAGAAAGGGACGGTTGCGCTGCTTAGCGCCGTCGGCATGCAGGCGAGAAGCTGGGACAGGATGCCGCCTGAACATGTCTATCATATCGTTTCCGCGTTGCGCCGCGCCGGGCTCGATGCCGAAGCGCGCATGATCGCCGCAGAGGCGATCATGCGGAGCTGAATTTGGCGGGCGGAACCTCCGATTCCTGCGTGGTCCCTGCGGACAGGTCGCTGATAGACCGCTTCATTGAAATGCTGTCGGTCGAGCGGGGCGCAGCGCGCAACACTCTGCTCGCCTATCGCCGCGACCTTGAAGGAGCGAGCGCGCAGTCGGGCGGACTGGCGAATGCCGATGCCGAAGCGTTACGCCGGCTGGGTACCGCATGGGCGGACCTCGTTCCTTCCACCGTCGCCCGGAAACTCTCGGCGCTACGCGGCTTCTATGCCTTTCTCGAGGAGGAGGGCGAACGCGCCGACAATCCGGCTCAGGGCTTGGCGCGGCCAAGCCTGCGTCGTCCCTTGCCGCGAATCCTTTCGCAGGACGAGGTGAACGGACTTTTCCTCGCGGCAGAAAAGAACGCATCTGGGGACGCGGCGCAGCCTGCCCATGTCCGGTTGTTGACCCTGCTGGAACTGCTTTATGGATCGGGATTGCGGGCGACGGAACTCGTTTCCCTGCCGCGCAATGCAATCCATCCCGACCGGCCGTTCCTGATCCTGAAGGGCAAGGGCGGACGCGAGCGGCTGGTCCCTGTATCCGACCGCGCAAGAGCGGCCGTCGCGCGCTGGGCGAGACAGGTACCCATGACGTCGCCGTGGCTCTTCCCTTCGGGGAAATCGCATCTCTCTCGCGTCCGCCTGTTTCAGTTGCTTCGGTACCTCGGCGGCGAAGCCGGTATCGCGCCCGAACGGATCAGCCCGCATGTGCTGCGCCATGCCTTTGCGACCCATCTGCTTTCCGGCGGGGCGGATCTGCGTGCGCTTCAGACGATGCTCGGCCATGCAGACATTGGAACGACGCAGATCTATACCCATGTCGATGGCGCGCATCTCGTCGAATTGGTGAACCGCCGCCATCCCCTCGTTGACCTCAAGCGCCGCTCGGCCTAACGCCGGACGATGGTTACTTTCCTCGATTTCGAAAAGCCGATCGCTGCGCTGGAGGCGCGCATTACGGAGCTGCGCGAGACCGCCGACGCGGGTGATCTCGACATCGACGCCGAGATCGGCAAGCTGCAGCAGCGTTCGGATAAGATGCTGAAGGACATTTATGCGCGGCTTTCGCCCTGGCAGAAGACCCAGGTTGCCCGACACCCCGAACGCCCGCATTTCAGCCATTATGTGGCCGGCATATTCGAGGAATTCATCCCTTTGGCTGGCGATCGCGCATTCGGTGACGATCAGGCGATCCTTGGAGGCTTCGCCCGCATCGGCAAGCGTCGCGTGATAGTAATCGGCCATGAAAAGGGAAATGATACCGCAAGCCGCCTCAAGCATAATTTCGGCATGGGTCGACCGGAAGGCTATCGCAAGGCCATTCGCCTCATGCAGCTGGCGGACCGCTTTGGACTTCCGGTGGTGACGCTGGTCGATACGTCGGGAGCGTTCCCGGGCGTGCAGGCGGAGGAAAGGGGACAAGCCGAGGCGATCGCGCGTTCCACCGAACAGTGCCTTGCGCTCGGCGTGCCGATGGTCGCGGCCGTGGTGGGTGAGGGTGGATCGGGCGGCGCTATCGCGCTGGCTGCCGCCAACCGTGTTTTGATGTTCGAGCATGCGATCTACAGCGTCATATCTCCCGAGGGCTGCGCGTCCATCCTATGGCGCACGGCGGAGAAGGCGAGCGACGCGGCGACCGCCATGCAGGTCACTGCGCAGGATCTGAAGGCACTGGGCGTTATCGATCGTATCGTGTCGGAACCGGTCGGTGGAGCCCATCGCGACGCAAAATCGGCTATTACAACGCTCGGCAAAGCCATAGCGGAAGAACTGGAAGCGCTCGCAAAGCTCGATTCCGTTGCGCTGCGTACCGGCCGGCAAGACAAATTCCTCGCGATGGGAGCCTGATTTCCCTGGGCCGGCAACAGACGCGAGGGAACGATAAGACGGCATATCGGTTTTTCAGGCGATGTGGGAGAGAACCAATATGAAAAGAACCAGCCTGTTCATGGCCTGCGGCATTCTGACACTCGCCGTTGCCTGCAGCACCGAAGGTGAGAGCAAACCCCAATCCATCCCGCTGGCGACTTCGATAAGCCAGGCGGACAAGGAACAGGGCGCAAAGGCGCACCCTGAACTTCTGGCCGAATTCGGCGGAGCCTATCCTGGCTCGCAGGCTGCCTATGTCACTTCGGTCGGTCGCCGCATCGCCGTGCAATCGAGTCTTTCCAACGCCCAGAGCGATTTCACGATCACGTTGCTGAACTCTCCCGTCAACAATGCCTTCGCCATTCCCGGCGGTTACGTTTACATCACGCGCCAGCTCATGGCGCTTTGCAATGACGAGGCGGAAATGGCGGGCGTTCTGGGCCATGAAGTGGGGCATGTCGCCGCACAGCACAGCCAGCGCCGGCAAAAGGCCGCGTCGCGCAATGCCATTGGCGGGGCACTGTTGCAGATATTGACGGGAGCGGTGCTTGGAGATTCGGCGCTTGGTGGACTTCTGCAAAGAGGTATTGGCACGGGGTCCCAACTTCTTACGCTCAAATTTTCACGCTCGCAGGAATATGAAGCGGACGATCTCGGCATCCGTTATCTCGCCCGGGCGGGCTATGACACGACGGCGCTGTCCAGCATGCTGGCCTCGCTCGCGGCGCAGAGCGCACTCGATGCGCGCGTGTCGGGGCAGTCCAGTTCCGTTCCGGAGTGGGCCAGCACCCACCCGGACCCGGCTTCGCGTGTCCAGCGCGCTCTTTCCAACGCCCGGGCAAGCGGTTCCACCGGCACGACCCGTAACCGCGATGCGTTCCTGACCGCGCTCGACGGTGTCACCTATGGTGACGACCCGCATCAGGGTCTGATCGAGGGCAGCAGGTTCGTTCATCCGGATCTGAGGATCGCATTCAGCGCGCCCAGCGGCTTTACAATGGCAAACGGCACGCGGGCGGTCACCATCAATGGAACAGGCGGACAGGCGCAGTTCAGCAGCGGACCCTATTCGGGTAATCTTGACGCCTATGTCGCCTCGGTCTTTCAGTCGCTGGCAAAAGATGGCAGCGTCAGCGCGCCGACCACGCAGAAAACGACGATCAACGGCATGCCCGCGGCCTATGCGACCACGCGGGCGAACAGCAATTCCGGACAGGTCGACGTGACCGTCATAGCCTATGAGATGGGACCGTCCCAGGCCTTCCATTTCCTGATGCTGACGCCTGCGGGTCGGGGTTTCGGTCCGTTCGGAGCCATGGTGCAGTCGTTCAAGCGGATCACTGCGCAGGAGGCGGGGTCGGTCAAGAGCCGGAAGGTCGATGTCGTGACGGTGAAGGCCGGCGATACGATAGCGTCACTCTCCAACCGTATGGCTTATGACAATTACAAGCAGGAGCGGTTCATGACGCTCAATGCACTGACCGCTTCGTCCCGGCTGACGACCGGCCAGAAGGTGAAGATCGTCACTTTCTGAGCGATAAAGCGCAAAAGGAAAGGGCGGCGAGTTTCCTCGCCGCCCTCCGGATTACTCCGTCGATTTCGCTTAGAGCGAGTTGCCGACGTTGTTGAAGGTGTTGATCAGCTTGTTGCCGACGGTGCCCATCGCGGTGATGGCGGCGACGGCGATAAGAGCGGCGATCAGACCATATTCGATGGCGGTGGCGCCCTTGCTGTCCTTCAGCATCTTACGGAAAAACTTCATTTTGTGTCTCCTTGAAAGCTTTCTTGACTACCCGGCTTCTTGGTTTCCCAATTCAGCGCTTCGAGAAATACTGTCGACTGGTTGACAAATTCCTAAAGAAATCGCGAGAAATTGGGAAATGAGCGTTAACCTGCATTAACCACGGCGTTGGAAATATTACCCCACATGTTGATCGTCTCCGTGGCGACGAACGTCATGGAACTCAGGACGGCAAGGGCAATCAATGCCAGTATCAGACCATATTCCATGGCTGTGGCTCCGCGTTGACATTTGAACACGGAGCGGCGATGCCCGAGCGGCGCAATGCCGGATCGGTTACTCATGCTTCTCCCCTTGAAACAACTTGACCCGGCTGCAATCCTAATCTGGGCGAGTTAACAAAATTTTATGATCTCGAATCCCGATGCTGGACATGCGGATTCCCGTCCTTCGTCATTGTTCGTAGTGGCGGCTGCGCTGGTCGACGCGGAAGGTCGCGTCCTGCTGCAGCAGCGGCCCGAGGGCGGTTCAATGGCGGGTCTGTGGGAATTTCCAGGCGGCAAGGTTGAGCCTTACGAGAGGCCGGAGGAGGCCCTGATCCGCGAGCTGCGGGAGGAACTGGGGATAACGACCGAGATGACATGCCTCGCGCCTGCGGCGTTTGCCAGCGAACCGCTTGGCGACCAGCATCTCATTCTGCTACTTTATGTCTGCCGCAAGTGGGGCGGCGTCCCGACGCTGAATCACGCCTCTGCGATGCGCTGGGTACGGCCGACCGAAATGTTCGCGCTGCCCATGCCGCCAGCCGACCTCCCGATGATCGGTTTGCTCGACGCCCTGCTTTAGCGTGCGGTCAATCTTTGCGACCGAGCGCCGCTGCGAGCGAGACCTGACCTGATCCCCTCCGCGCCGCCTGCGGTTGTGTCGGGTCGGGCTTCCATCCGCTGAGGTAGAGCAGACTGAAGGTCTCGTTCGTCCTGCCGTCCTCCTCCGCCAAGGACGCAAAGCGACCGGCAGCCTTCATGAGAACCGACCGCGAAAGCGATCCCCGCCGTGTCGGAGCCATCACATTGCCCGCTGCCATGCCGCGCAGATCATGCATCAGCGTGACGAGCGAGCTATAGCGCACGGTTAGGGTCTCGATATCGGCCACTGGCATGGCGAAGCCCGCACGTGCCAACAGGTCTCCAGCGGCGCGCACATCGATCTGGGGATGAAGATGGGGTACCGGCTTGTCGCCCTCGGCCTCCATCAGCGCGCGCCGCATTTTCGGGAGGCTACCTGCACCCACGCACGCACCGAGGAACAGCCCGTCCGGTCGCAACGACCGGCCGATCTGGATAAGTGCGCCCGGAAGATCATTGACGCTATCGAGCGTTCCGCACGCCAGCACCAGATCGAAGCTCCCGGCCGCAAAGGGCAGGGTATCCTCTTCCGCCTGTATCCCTTCGTTGGTCAGGGCGTTCCGTAAGCCGGGATCGCAGCAAGTTACGGTCGCGTCCAGCGCGGTCAACGCATCGCGCGCGCTCCCGTCAGGGCAGCCGATGACAAGGATATCGGCGAATGTACGCCGCACGTCACTTAACCTCTCCAGCAACCCCTCAAGCATATGGCGATAGAGGAAATCATGAGCTCTGAAGCCCGGATGTGCCCGGTCGCGGGCCGTTCGTCGGCGAACGGGATCGAAAATCAGCGGTGGTCCGGCGTGGTTACTCATTTTCCGGCTTGTGCCGTTCGAGGCTGCGCCCGACAAGAACGAATATGGAATTGGCCACACCTTTGCTGACCGCAGGCCGCGCGGTGCTCGATTATGCGCTGCCGCCCCGATGTCCCGGCTGCGGAGAGATAACGGGAGAGGACGACAGCTTCTGTGTCGCTTGCTGGACCGGCATGCGGTTCCTCGAAGACCCTTGTTGCGAAACATGCGGCATTCCATTCGAGACGGACGATGGGCCGGGGCAGAAGTGCGGAGCCTGCCTCGCCGATCCGCCGCCCTGGAAGAGCGCGCGTGCGGCGCTGGCCTATGGCGATATTTCGGGTCGCGTGGCCATGCGTCTCAAATATGGACGAAGGACCGGCCTAGCCCGCCTGATGGCTCGGCATATGGCCGCCCGGGCCGGAGGTATGGCGGATCAGGCTGCGCTCATCGTTCCTGTGCCGCTTCACCGCTGGG
>JBFXHW010000180.1:0-6052 GCA_050176605.1 Sphingobium sp.
CCAGCACCGGGGCAGCGGTGGGAAGGAGACGAACAGGGAAAACCCCGCGCCCGACGATGGCGTCGGCCTGTCGCATTGCGTCGGCATGATCCCTGGCTGTCACCGCGACCTTGACCCTGATCGTCGTATACACATGGACAAAGTGCGGTCTCATGTCGGCATCTCCGACCAGCCACCGGCGGCGCTGATCCAGACCATGCCTAACGCATGGAGCGGCATTTCCATGTCATCGGTGGTCTCGGCGAGGGGATCGCGCACGAATACGCTGCCGCGGTCGTTGGCGCACCGCGGCGCGCGGCCGCCGAGCACCATCAGGTCGCCGCGTCCGCCAGGCATATGAACAATATCGCCCGGCCTTACTTTGGAAGCCAGTACGCGGCCGATCATATAGTGAAGGGTCCAGCCGTTTTCGGAAACTGAAGCCATAGATGGTCTCCTTGTGGCAATGTGCGAGGCGAGTTTCTTCTGTCGCTCCGCCGGATTGGCGTGCGGTTTCGGCCGGCGCGGGCCGGGTTGCACTGGGTGATCCAGCTAGTCTCAGTCGGTTCGCGGCAACGGGATCGGGACGGCCTGGCCGCTCACGAGATTGATGAAGGCGCCGCTATGGCCGATCGAACCGCGGCCGAGCAGATCGAACAGCAGAGCAAGGGCGTGGCTCGCGACAACGCGGTTGACGAAGAGCGATTGACGCTCGAGCGCCTCGGCGACCGAGCAGGAAGGGGCATTGTCGTCGGGCAGGTTTTTGTCGGCGAGTTCGGGAAAATATTCGAGCACCGTGGGAAGGCGTCGATGCTGGTCCATCGCGCGGCCCGGGCAGCCGATCAGAAACTGTCCGTCGCCCGCGCGATTGCCGAGATCCATCCAATAGGCAGGCACGCGCCTTTCATGGTCACATGCCGCGCCGATCGCGCGACGGGCCGAAGCGGTGTCGACGCAGGTGATAAGGATATCGGCATTATCGACGCCGATCGCTCCAGGCGCGCGGCCATGAACGGCCGCCCAGTCGAGGCCATGCGCAAGGTTGATCCGCTCGGTCAGCGTACGTGCTTTCGAGTTGCCGAGATCACAGCGATAGAAAGGTTGGCGGCCAAGATTGGCCTCGCTCACGATATCGTCATCGACCACGGTGACATGCAGCGATCGCGACGAGATCGCGCGTAGCGCGGTGTCGAGCGAGGCAAGCCCCATCAGCATCTGCGCTCCGTTTCCGCCGCATCCGACAAGCAGGATGCTGATCGTGCGGCTGTCGAAGGCTGCAGGAAGAAAGTGGCGATCGCAGGTATCAGGCTGCATGGGTGATCTCCTTGGAATGGATTGCGCGGCAGCGGCAGGAACAGGCCGCCTGCGCACAGGCGCGACGCCATCACCGGGCCGTCCGGGTGATCGAACCGGCCGATGACGAGCGATATCTTCGTCGCGCCGGCGTCGTCGCTGTCATCGGTGGCGCTGAAAAATGCCCGGCCGGTCCCATGACTGTGAATGTCACAGACGACGTGCCAATCGGGTCCGGGGACCGGCATGCGATAGACGAGGCGCGTGGGGCTGGCCTCGTCGATTTCGGGCAGGTTCAGCGCAAACTCGCGGCTTTTCTCGTTCCAGAGCACGAACGCGGCTGCCTCGTTGGGCAGCGCAGCGCGGAAATGGTCGAGGATGGAATTGAGATGCTCGCCCGGGATCAGTCCACAGCGCAGCCTGGCGCTCGGATTGCCGATGCTGCCATAGGGGAGATAGAAGGACATTGGCGGCGCAACGGGGACATCGAGTTCGAGCCATGGCCGGCGCAGGATGAGCATGGCGCCATCATTCCCGATCGCGAGGCCGTGACTGGCACGGGCGCCGCGCAGTGCATCGAGCGCGGGCGATCCTCCGCAGGGCGGGACCGGATAGCAGGGAATGGCGGCGAGCACCGCGGCCGCGGTGGGATCGTCGGCGAGCATGATGGTCATCGCGCCCCTCCGATGAGCTTTCCGACGGTTATCGGTTCAGCCACGGTTCGGCGCGCAGATCGCCGGGCTCCGGCACCAAAAGGCTTGAGACGCCGGACCGGAAACCGCCGGGCCCCGCGCGCGGCAAGATCGTCCCAGAGCCTGACGAGGCCGCCCTTGCCGGTAACGGTCAGTTCCTGCCCCGGATTGGGATGGGTCGACCAGCTCTCGAACACCGCCCGCTCGAACTCCGGGATGGACGCGACGCTGAGCGCCTTTGGCCTCGGAATATTGCCCCAGCAAAGTGTTCCGTTGAGGAAGACATTGAGGATCGGCGAGTGCAGCACAGGCGTGTCGGCTGCGGGACGCTCGTTATCAGAGAGCGCGTAGACACCGAGCGCCGATCGGGTGGCGATGAACAGGTGGGCGGGATAGGGAACCGGGACGACAAGGCGTGCAGACAGGATTTGCAGGTCGGCAGGACGTGTCGACAGGTCGAAATAGGCCGGGCGCACCTGCTCGGGCATACACCAGGCGAGCATGTCGGGATGGGCGACCAGCACATTGGCGGGGAGGATTTCGGGCGCGGTAGATCGACCGAGCAGCTCGGCCCACTGCCGCAGGTGCGCGCGCGAAAGCGGAACGCCCGAAGCGATCGTCGGCTGGTCATCGTCGTCATGCTCGATCCCGTGCATGCTGGCGAACGCAGCTCCGTCGTGCCGGGAATTGACCCCGGGATTGTATCTGCGGGTCGTTTTGCTTTGGTAGAGCAGGATGGCGTTGGTCAGAACGAGGCCCTCGGCGGCTTCGAACATTGTTGAATGTCTGGGCATGGGAGCCTCATCCTTTGGTCGGATCGGACTGGATCAGGTGCTGGGCGCAAAGCAGCAACCGCGCGCCGATCTTCAGGGAAGCGAACCAGCGATCGAGCCGGCTTGCATCCGGCAGAGGGCAGATACCGGCGATGTCCATGAAGCCATATTCCATGCCGTGGCGCCCAATGTCGTCGAGCTCGCGCGCAAACTGCTCGAAGGGTACGAGCGTCAGCGGCGGTAAAGGGGAGCACTCATCGAAACCGGGTAAATATTCGTCGGCAATCTCTATATCCAGGCGCCAGGCGCTGAGGTCAGCTGGAAGGCGCCCTAGGGCGCGGTGTGCGTCGCGGAGCCGGCGCAGTTTCCGCCGCAAATTGGCCGGCAGCTGCGTCAATCGTCCGGCGTTGGCCTTGATCATCCATTCAGGCCGACGCGCATTCATGGCGGAAGGCAGCATGGACTCGTCAAAATCGCCGGGATCCGCGCCCTGATATTCGATCAGGCACTGACGGGCGGCGTCGTCTTCGGTTTCGCCCATCCAGTAATACATCGCGAACTCGTTAAAGAGATCCTCATAGTCAAAGACCGGAAGCGCGCAGCCCAGGGTTTGTTCGAGCGCCTTGTAGGCGGCGGCGCGCCAGGCAATGGGGGCATCGCTGGTTTCGATCCACCCGAGGTCGAGCTGCCCCATGCTCTCGCAGATCAGGGCGATCGCCGGTGGCCGGCCCTCCTCGCTTTGGAGGACGGCGACCTTGAAGTCGGCGAGTTCGATGGGATCCAGGATTTCGAGCACCGCCGTGTTGAAGGTGCGTTCGATATGGCGGCGGGCCTGAACGCGGGTGAAGGTCTTCTCGCTTTTTTCCCGTGAGACTGCCCAGCGGCCGATCAGCTTGTGATGCGGCGCCAGTGGCGCGTCGAACATGGGGGGAATATCCTCCGAGATCGCGACAGCACGCCCCGCGAGGTCAACCCAGCGGCGCGAGCCGCAGGCTTGAGGGCGGCGGGATCGGTTCGCGGGCTTCGTTCTTGCTGTCTCGAGGATCGAGGAGGATCCGTGCATGGAGCGCCTTGTCCCGGTTGCTGCAGGCGGGCGGGGTGATGCCGGTTGTGTTGCCATCATCGTGTTCGATCCATTCCAGGAGGGTCTTGCGGGGGGCGGGCGGGATAGCCGTATGTTTGCAGCGCGGCATGAGCTATCCTTTGGTGCCGACGGCGCGGCGATATTCGGTGACGTGCGCGCCGTCCGAAATGCCGGCATCGATCATCTCGGCATTAAGGATCGCGGGGTAGAGGGTGGCATGATAGGCGCGCAGACCATTGCGGTCGTCCGCGAGATGCGGCGGCACCGGAAGATCGATGCCGTCGTAGCGATAGGTGCGGGTGAGATGATTGATCTGCATGGGAGTATCCTGCTGAAGAGAGGTGACGAAATTCGAGCGAAATTCATCAGAAGAGGCTGGCGGGCTCGTCCGGCTTGGCGTCGGCGGGCGGATTGCTCGGCGTCTGGATCTTGGTAGGGCTGGCGGGTGCGGCCGTCCTGGCTGTCGCAGCCTTCGCGGCCTTTGCTTTCGCGGCTTCCGCCGCAGCGGCCTTTGCGTCCTCGTCCGCCTGCCGCTGCTCGGCGATCTGGTCGGCGAGCGTCCTGCGCGTGGCGATGAGTTGGCCGAGCGCCCCATCGCTGCCGAGGGCAAGTTCCGCATCGATCTCCGCAGCGCTCGCGGTGATCGAGATCGGCCGGGTTTCGCTCGTGTCGAGCGCGGGCGATTTGCTGTCTACCTTGCGCGGAATGATCGTCAGGGTGACGGTCTCGCCGGGTCCGGCGATCAGGTCGAAACCGAGAGAATAGCGGGCGAGCAACGGGAGCAGGCTTGTAACAAGCATGGTGTCGATCCTTATGTTGAAATGTGGGAAGGCAGATCAGGCCGCGATTTGCGGAATCAGGGTTTCAGCGGGCCTGGCGGCGGGTTCCGGTGGCGGGCCGTAGGTGCAATCGAGCGTCATGCAGCTCGGCAAGCGTCCGGCCCAATCGAACCCGGGCCGATTGAGCATAGCGATAATGAGTTCGGACTTCTTCGAGGCGAGCATCTTTGCGAACCGCTTCTCGCCCACATGCGCGAACAGGCCGGATTCCTGGGCGATGAACTTGAGCTCGTCCTTGGTATATCGCTCGAGGAATTGCTGATCGACGTGCCAGCTATCCCGCAGGTCGATGGCGAATACCCGCGCGAGATCGGCGACATGCCCGAAATCGAGCGCGTCCTTGGCATAGGCTGCGCCGATGACCGACAGCACGTTCGCCGCCTGGGTGCTCGGTAGCGCGCGAACCGCCGCGATCCTGGCGTCGTAGTCGAGATCCGGGAAGGAAGCGCTAACCAGCAGGCCGGCGCGTGACGTCAGTGTGTCAGGCTTGATCTGTGAGAGCGTACCGGACATCGCGGCGACGAGGATCGTCGTCTGGGCGTGGGCAGGATTGGCGGCGAGGGCCCTGGCGAGCGCTGTTCGCCAGCTTGCTTCGCGCAGCTCGGTCGTTCGCGCCGCGATCGATTTGGCCGTCACGAACGGCTTATGTGCGGCCGAAATGCCGGCCCTGGCGGCCGCGGAGTGCGTCGGCGCGGTCGCGGACATCTCGACCCTGTCGATAGGCGGACTGTCATCTGCGGACGGTGCAGGGAAATTGGCCGATGGCGCGGTTTGATTGGCGGGGCTATACGGGTCGCCATCATCGCGGCCGATATCGGATGGCATCGCATTCCTTGCCGCCTTCGCGGCGCGTTCCTCCTCCTCGATGCGGATCACTTCGGCGGCTTGCGTCTTGAGTTCGAAACACCCCGCGTTGGTGCAGTAGCCGCTATCGACATGGGTTTCGAAAAGCGCACGCTGTATGCCCGAGTTGAACGGGCAGCTTGTGCATTCGCTCTTGTCGAAACAGGCGGCGGCCAGGTTTTGCGTGACGCTCATGAGCTTCTCACGCGTCTTGTTCACGTCGAGTTTGAAACGCAGGATCGTCTCAAGCGCGCTTTCCTGCTTGTCGCGGGGGACGGCTGCGAGCAGCTCGGCATGCCCGACCTTGATCCGGCGTTCATCGAGCGCGGATTTGACTGTATCGGAGAGTTCGGCGAGCGCAAGACGACGATCGAGCTTGGCCCGGGACCAACCGAGCCGCCGCGCGGTCTCGGCGCGATCGCCTTGGCAAGCCGCAAGGTGGCGAACGGCGGCATCCGCCTGCTCGGTCTCCGAAGCATCGTCGCGATTGTCATTTTCGTCGATAGCGGCTTCCAGTGCTTCCTGGTCGGTCATCTCCCGGATGATCAC
>JBFXHW010000181.1:0-6029 GCA_050176605.1 Sphingobium sp.
CCCTTCTCCGGATCGACAAAGGTGGTCTGGTCACCCTTCGCCGTCAGATATTCGGCGGCAAGTTCCCAGTTCATTTCGCGCGAGAATTTGTAGGCCATGCGGGCCTGTCGCAGTACGGTCGGGTTTTTCTCCGCCAGTACCAAAGCCAACTCGCGGGTGCGTTCCTTGAGTTTCGCCTTCGGAACTGCCTCGTTGACAAGGCCGAGTTCCCGGGCGCGCTTGCCGTCGAATTTCTCGCCAGTCATCACATAGTAAAGCGCTTCGCGGTCGCCCATCAACGTGGAGATCGCCTTGGAAACGACACCGCCCGGAATGATGCCCCAGTTGATTTCCGACAGGCCGAACACGGCGTCCTCGTCGGTGATCGCGAGATCGCAGCAGATCAGCGGTGTGAAGGCCCCGCCGAAGCACCAGCCGTTCACCATCGCGATCGTCGGCTTGACGTAGTACATCAGCGTCCGCCACTGCCAGGCGCGGGTTTCGCGATAGGCGCGATACCGGTCAACGTCCGAACCGGAGTCGCTGGCGCGGAAGAAACCCTGAAGATCCATGCCAGCGGAAAAGGCTTCGCCACTTCCGGTCAGCACGATGACGTTGCAGCGGTCGTCGGTTTCGAGCGCGTCCAGCACCTGGTTCATCTCACGCGCGAGCTCGATGCTCATTGCGTTGCGCTTTTCCGGCCGGTTGAGGTGAACCCAGGCAATGCCCTCGTCGAACTGCACCAGCACGGTGTTGCCACCCGGCACGGGCCGTGTTTCGGTCTTTTCCATGGTTTCTTCCATCTTTTCCTCTTTGATTGAAACTGATCGGCGCTGAGCCGTTACGAAAGCGGGGCTTCGCGCAACCGCGCCTCCCATCGTCCCGGGGTCGGGAGGATGTCCGGCGTCTGCGCGAATCTTGGGCGCGCAGGCATTGCGGCTGGGACTTCCTTCGGCAATCAACTCTCCATTTTCCCAACAACCCGCCATGTTGGCGAGACCGCCGAAGAGGTCCAATGCCGATTTTGCCGTCTTATGATAGAATCGCGATATGAGTCGGCAATCGGGAGTTTCGATACCTTCCCGTTATGAGCGTATCTCGGATAGGGAATTGGACCGGAGGCGGTAGTGAAATCTATTCTTGCCCTCTTATATCAGTCAGGCTTATTATTGCCACTGCCAAAGAGGAGAGAGGAATTCGATGTACGGTCGCAACGATCTCAGGACGACCCTGGTCGCTGAAAGGAAGGCCCCAGCTCCAACCGGATTCAAGCAGGCAAGCTATGCGCGTTTCTATGATGCCCCGCCGCAGGAGAGTTCCGGGCAGGCGCGGACATGGTATGCGCGCGGACAGACGCTGATAATCGCGTACAGCGAAGTGGAGGCCGGCGCCGTCCTCGAACGTCACGGCCAACCCGACGAATATGCCGTCGTTCTGCCCGACGAGGGGACCGCAATCGAGATTGGCATCGACGGGCAGACGGAAACCGCGCGGGGCAAGGCCGTCGCGTTCATTCCGGCTGGCGACAGCAAGATCACCGTGCTCGAGGGCGGGAGGCTGCTTCGCCTCATCACGACGCAGTCGGCCGATCTGGCCGCGCTTTGCTCCAACGCGGCGGACTATTCCGAGGCGGACCCGAATGTCGCGCCTTTTGAACCCTGGCCAGATCCTGTCGGGGGACGCAAGATCCGCGTCTATTCCGGCAGCGTCGCGCCGGAGCAGGGCCGCTTTGGGCGACTCTATCGGGGATCGACCGTAATGGTGAATTTCGGCGACGGGCGTCTGGGGCCGCGTACACCAGACAATCTCTCTCCGCATCATCATGATGATTTCGAACAATATAGCGTCGCGCTCGACGGCGATTTCATCCACCACTTGCGCTGGCCGTGGATCAGCGATTCGACACAGTGGATTGAGGACGATCACGAGCAATGCGCGGCGCCCTCGGTCGCCGTCATCCCGCCGCCGACCACGCACACATCGCAGGGCATCGCGCCGGGGCTCAATCGCCTGATCGACGTGTTCTGTCCGCCGCGCTTCGATTTCTCGTCAAAGCCAGGCTGGGTGCTGAACGCCGATGAGTATCCCATGCCATCGAAGGATTTGGATGGAGAGGGCGCATGAACGATCGCGTCGCGGAACTGATGAAGGGGGCGATCGACCTTCATTGCCACTCCGGGCCTTCGGTCATGCCGCGAAGCCTGAACCACGTCGAGGCGATCAGGGAAGGTGAGGCGGCGGGGTTGCGCGCCATCCTTTTCAAGGATCATTATTATTCGGTGACGCCGGTCGTGGCCCTGCTGGACGAGGTGATGCCCGGCTCGGTAAAGCTGCTTTCGGGCGTCCCGTGCAATAGCACGACAGGGGGCCTCAACCCCTATGCCGTCGAGCATGGCTTCAAGCTGGGCGCGCGGTTGGTGTGGATGCCGACATTTTCGGCGGCCAACCATATTCGCCACGGACACCGCAAGACGATATTGCCGACGAAGGAAAAGATGCTGCCTCCGCCGATGCTCACGGTCATCGATGAATACGGCAAGCTGAAGGACGAGGTACGACCGATCCTCGATCTCATCGCGCAATATGATGCCGTCCTCTCGGCCGGACACCTGCACATCAGCGAGATCTGGCCGCTTTTCCAGGCGGCAAAGGAACATGGCGTGACGCGCATGATGGTCAATCATCCGACATTCCTGATCGGATGCACCGTCGCGGATATGGCTGATCTTGCCAAGATGGGCGCCTATCTGGAGCATAGCTGCTGCATGTGGGCCGGCTATCAGAGCAAGAATTACACATCTGCGGATCTCGATGAGAACATCAAGGCCGGTGGCGTAGCCAACACGATCATCGGTTCGGACATGGGGCAACTGAACAACCCCAGCCCGGTTGAGGGCCTCCGATCGGTCATTCAGATGCTCATTGACCTGGGATATAATGACGACGAGATTCGTTTGCTTACCGGCGGCAACGCCGCGAAGCTGATGGGGTTGGACGAAGCCGGAGTGTCGGCGGATTCGGCCATGGAATCACAGCACGGCTGATAATGAAGGACATATGATGGATCACGAATTCAAATTGCTGATCGGTGGAGAGCTGCGCCCCGGTGCGTCGACATTCGATGTCATCAATCCGGCGACCGGGCAGGCATTCGCGCAATGTCCGAAAGCCGACGAGACCATGCTGAACGAGGCGGTCGCCGCCGCGAAGGCGGCCTTTCCGGCATGGTCCGCGCGTCCCGCAGAGGAACGAGCTTCCTATCTGCTGGCGCTTGCCGATGCGCTGGAAAAGCGCATTCCCGAATTTGCGTCGCTGTTGACCGCCGAGCAGGGCAAACCGCTCGATCAGGCAACCGGCGAGTTGAAGGGCGCGGTTCATATCATGCGGACCTTTGCCGGCATGCGGGTGGAGCCCAAGACGCTCAGCGAGGAAGGCGGCAAGAAGGTAATCGAAATCCGCGCGCCGCTGGGTGTCGTAGGCGCGATCACGCCCTGGAACTTTCCGCTTCTCATGATGACGAACAAGATCGGACCGGCGATCATCACCGGCAATACGCTGGTTGGAAAGCCCGCGCCGACGACGCCGCTCACCACTTTGTTGTTTGGCGAGCTTTGCGCCGAAGTGCTGCCAGCGGGTGTGGTCAATTTCATCTGCGACCAGAATGAACTGGGGCCTGCGCTGACCTCGCATCCCGATGTCGCCAAAATCACCTTCACCGGCTCCACCGCGACGGGCAAGAAGGTTCTGGCTTCGTCAGCCGATGGCCTGAAGCGCGTGACGCTGGAACTGGGCGGCAACGACGCCTCGATCGTGCTGGACGATGTCGATCCGGTGATGATCGCCGGAAAGGTGTTTCAGGGCGCGATGCGCAATGCCGGCCAGGTCTGCGTCGCGATCAAGCGCGTCTATGTTCCCGAATCCCTCTATGATGTCTTCTGCGACGAACTGGCGCGGCTGGCGAAGGAAATGGTCGTCGACGACGGGACGCGTCAGGGTGCGCAGATCGGCCCGGTGCAGAACCGCATGCAGTTCGAGAAGGTTTCCGCCCTGATCGAGGACAGCAAGCAGCGCGGCAAGGTGATCGCCGGAGGCGAGCCGCTGGGTCGCGAGGGATATTTCATTTCGCCCACGATCGTCCGCGACATCCCGGACGATGCTCCGCTGGTCCGTGAAGAGCAGTTCGGCCCTGTTCTGCCCGTGCTGAAATATACCGATATTGATGACCTGATCGAGCGGGTCAACAGCACCCAATATGGGCTGGGTGGAACGGTCTGGAGCAATGACTTCAATCGCGCGATGGAGGTCGCCAAGCGCGTCCAGACCGGCACGGTCTGGGTCAACCAGCTTCAGGCGATCAGCCCGCTGATCCCGTTCCGCGGCGTCAAGCAATCGGGCGTAGGTGCGGAAATGGGTGAAGAGGGGCTGCACGAGTTCACGCAGGCGACGATCATCAACGCGGTGGAACTCGAACCAGCCTGAACCGGACTCCGGTGCGAGGCGCTTTGGAAGTGCCTCGCACCCTATACCGTTATTTCTTCGGTCGTGGCGCGAAGAGGCGGGCGCCATTGTCATGCAGAAAGCTGGCGCGCTCCTCGTCATTCAGCAGTGATGTCATCGCAATCGCCCGCTCGACCATCGCCGCGAAGCTCTCCCGCGTGTTTCCGTAATCCGATCCCCAGAAAACGCGGTTCGGCCCGAAGGTGTCGATCATTTCACGAACGAACGCAGCCGCATCGATGCCGGGTTCGCGAAAGCGGTTGATGTTGATTTCGGTGAATTTGAAAAGGATGTTGGGGAAGTCGATCAGCTCGCGATGCTCAGCGCCGACCGCTTTCTTCATGTCCTTTTCCAGCCATGGCCAGCCGCAATGGTCCAGGATGATCTTCGTTTCGGGATAGCGTTTCGAGAGCGCGATGATCCTGTGCAGTACGTTGCGTGTGGGCTTCCCCGGCACATACATCAGCACCATGTGCAGGCCTAGTTCGGCCACCACATCCCAGGTTTCCAGCGCGGCCGGAGAGTCCAGCCAGGGATAATTGCCCTCGTCGTCCGGGAAACCAAACAGGCGCAGCGCGCTGACATTGTGGTTGCTGGCCAGATCCCTCAACTTTGCCGGGCTTTCCGGGTGATGGGCATGAAGGATCAGCACCGCCGATACCCGGTCCGGATAAGCGTCCGCGCAATCGATGCAGTAACTGTTATCGGTCTTGTAGATGCTGTTGTACTGAACCGCCGCGCCGCCGGTGACGCCATGCTTGTCCCACAACGCGAAGAGATGTTCCGGCGTCACCGGGTCGGTCTCCAGCCGGTTCCTGACATGCTCCTCACCCTGCGCGGCACCCGTCACGTCGATGGGATAGCGCGTCGTATCGCTGGTGAACAAATGAGCGTGAGCATCGAAAAGCCGCACTGGCGGTTTGGTCGTCATATCCTTTTAGTCTCCTCATATCCTTATTGATGATCCGGTTGTGGAACGCCAGCCTGACAGCCTGCGTGATGTGCGGCCAGATCGCTGTAGTTGTCTCGTAAAGCGGGTCCTGTTCCGTTGTAGTCGATCGGTGCGCCTGATTTCGATGAGCGAGCCACTTATACCGGATGGCGTTTGTCTATATATAATTTTTGGCTTGCGCGACAGCAATCATCTGACATAAACAACTGGCGTTCGTTATTTCATGACAAGAGTCGACGAACATCAATTGCAGATCGAATGGCGTAGCCGGTTGTCCGGGATCGCCAATAGCCCATGCGGGCCCAGAGTCCGCGGAAAAAGGGGAGGGAATATGAAGCACAGCATTTCGACTCGGACTCCGGCTGCATCGGTGGCGCGGACCATGACCGCCAGCGTGCTGGCGATCGCCTGTGCGACACTGGCCGCCGCGACATCGGCGCACGCGCAGGTTTCGCAGGACGCACAAGATACACCCGAACCGGTAGCTTCCACAGAGATCGTCGTTACCGGTTCGCGTCTCGGCTCCGGTTTTGAAGCTCCGACTCCTGTCACGACCATCGGTGAGCAGCAGATCGAGGATCGCGTTTTCGGCGCGGTTGCC
>JBFXHW010000182.1:0-5994 GCA_050176605.1 Sphingobium sp.
ATAAATATGGCCAAGCAACGACGCACTGGTCGAAATTAATGGATAGAATCGCCCGAGGTGTAGGCAACCCCTGCCCATTGGTTTTGTTTGGATTGCCTCCCTCGATCATAGACATGGAAAGTTGAAATAAATAGCTTCCCTCCGCCAATAATCTCCCCTCTCCGATCCGTCGAACCGGCCGGACCTCATTCAGCACCGCTTAAAACCCCTTCCCCGATCCGCATGGACATGGGCCGCACCGGCCGATTTTCCTCCATTTCCCCGTGGCCGCGCCGCCATGCCCCCCGCTCCAACAGCCCGGATCGCCGGGCCTGTGCCGCGTTGCGGACAAAAGCGCTCGCTCCCCCTGCCCTATTTCTTCTTGCCGAAGCCGGGGCGCCATGTCGTCGCCACGGGCCTGAACCGCTCCGCGACGCGATAGCTGTAGCTGTCCTTCGTCTCGATATGATCCTTGTTGTGGAATTGGATCGCCTCGGCATTCACCGCGCTGTCGAGCTGTATGCCCACCCGCCCGGCGCTCTGCCACCGGATTGTGCCGGTGAACTGGCCGACCGCGGGAATGGTGATGGTCACGGTTTCGCCCACGCTGAGGCGATCAGCAGAGAATTTCGCGCCGATGCCGAAACGCGAAATATTCTGGATCAGCAGATAATGCTGCCTCCCCGATGCGAGTTTCATCGATCCGCGTGTCAGGCGGGCGAGCCTTTTCTGCTGCCGCGCGTCGCTCATCGCTTTCTCCCTGGCCCGCTGCACGCCTGAGGCATGGAACGGTCCATCTCGGTAACCACTATATGCTAAACCTATAAAAAGGTTGAATATGTTCCTCCGTTCATCGCAAAACGGGGTCAGCGCGCCATCTTCACCCTTTTCCGAACCGGAGATGAACCGGATGTAGTTTTCGGTTCATGCAACGGCCCCGCCATGCCGCGCGTTGAGGCAGGGAGTTTGGAGAAGGAGTGAAAAGATGAAAAAGCTTCTTGTTACCGCCGCGGCCTCGCTTTCGCTGGGCGCCGTCACGATCGCGACCACGGCCACACCGGCCATGGCCGATCCGCCGCGCCATGCGCAGGATCGCGGCAAGGGCCACTGGAAGGGCAACGGCAACGGCCATTGGAAGCATGGCGACGACCGCCGCTATTCGGACCGGCGTTATTATGATCGCCGCGATGTCCGCGTCGTCCATGTCTATGACTATAACCGGCCGGATCCGCGCTATCGCGGCTATTATGCCAATCGCTATTATGCGGGCGGCTATGCCCCGATCCGTGTGTCGCGCGCGACGCGCCTCTATCGCGGCGACAACGGCCGCTATTATTGCCGCCGGTCGGACGGCACCACCGGCCTGATCATCGGTGCGGCGGTCGGCGGACTGCTCGGCAACAGGCTGGCACAGGGTCAGTCGACCACGGTGGCGACGATCATCGGCGCCGGGGCCGGCGCCCTGCTTGGCCGCGCGATCGACCGGGGTGAGGTCACCTGTCGATAAGGGCCGTATCTCACGCGAATGAACAGTCGGCGGCGCGGGATTTTCTCGCGCCGTCATGGCTTTTCCGGCCGTTTTCCGCTATGATGCCGCCTTGTGCAGAACAAGAAAGGAGAGTATATCATGACACCCGTCACGATCGACGACCGCAGGAACGAACTGCGCGCGCTGCTGAACCGGATCCGCGCTTTTCCCTCTCAGGACTGGACGCGGGAGCGTCAGCGCGTTGTCGTGCTCAACCACATGGTCACGGGCCGCCGCTAGGATCGATCAGGGCCCCCGGCGCGGCGCCGGGGCGCCTTGCTGATTTACCGCTTTATCGCCTTTTCACCGGCGGTGCCGACGGATTCGATGTCGCGCCCCACACCCTTCACGGTGTTGCAGGCCGAAAGCGCGAGTGCCGTTGCGGCGAGCGCGAAAAGTGCAAGCTTCCTCATTGTTTCTCCCTCCGGCGCGCGTCGCGCCCTTCGCGCTTGTTTAGGCCGCACGCGGATGGGCGGCAATAGCGAACGCCCGGGCGTCGACGTCGCCGCGCAGCCCGCCTCTGCCGGACAATCCGTTCGTCGAATAATGTTTGACCGTTCCGGGCTTTGAGGACAGCCTGCCTCCACCAAGAAAAGATTGAAACCGGCTCTGAGCGCTTCAGGCCGTCGGGTTGCGCGACAGACGCCAGACAAGGAGGACTTCCGTTTGACCGATCTCATGCGTGCCATCCGGGCCTTGCCCTCCGCGATCCTCAGCCTCACGGCATTGACCGCGCTCTTCCTCTCACCCGCCAATGCGCAGACCGTCGCTGGAACCGCCAGCCCGACCAGCGGTTATCTCTATGTGAACGGCCCGGCCGTGTCCGGCCCCGGCACCTATCGTTATTCCTTCCAGTTCAGCCGCCCCGCGACCTTTGGCGATCTGTGGGTGCAATATGGCTATGTCTATGATGTGTACGACATCAACGGCGCCTACAGCTATGGCAACGACCTTTACCTCGAAAAACAGTACAGCTTCGCCAATCCGGTAAGGTCTGGCACGGCACTCTTCACGCTGCCGGCCAATTATCAGATCGACGCGCCGGGCGGCGGTACGGAGATCGGCCGCTATTTCGGTCTGGGCAGCTTCATCGAGTTCATTTTCCCGAGCGACGATCCGGTCAGCTACAGCGTATCGGTCGGGATGGTGCCCGAGCCCGCGACATGGGCGATGATGATCATGGGCTTCGCCGCCATTGGCGCGGCGATGCGGCATCAGCGGCGAAACCGGGGCGTCACGGCGCAAGCCTGACGCAAACTGGTAAACGGGTTTGACGTAAAAACCCTTTGATGAGAGACTTCAATTGAACGGCGGTCGCTTTTCCGCCGTTTTTCGTATGAAATTAACAATTATTTAGCCAATTTCGGCCAATCGGGAGAGAATAGGGCCGTCATTCGGGGGAACGTTCTTAATGTCACGCCATGAATACGACGCGGATGTCGCCGTTATCGGTGCCGGTCCTGCTGGTCTTACGGCCGCCTATCTTCTTTCCAAATCCGGACATCGTGTAACGGTCATCGAAAAAGATCCCGTCTATGTTGGCGGGATCAGCCGCACGGTGGAGCATAATGGCTTCCGTTTTGATATCGGCGGCCATCGCTTCTTCTCGAAGTCCAAGGAAGTTGTTGATCTCTGGAACGAAATTCTTCCGAACGACTTCATTCAGCGGCCGCGCATGAGCCGGATTTACTATGAGGGCAAGTTCTACAGCTACCCGCTGCGCGCGTTCGAAGCGCTGGGCAATCTCGGCCTCATCCGTTCCACCCTCTGCATGGCGAGCTTCGCCAAGGCGAAGCTTTTCCCCATCCGCAATGTCCGCTCTTTCCAGGACTGGGTGGTCAACCAGTTCGGCTTCCGCCTCTTCTCGATCTTCTTCAAGACCTACACGGAAAAGGTGTGGGGCATGCCGTGCGACGAGATGTCGGCCGACTGGGCGGCGCAGCGCATCAAGGGCCTGTCGCTCTGGGGCGCGGTCATGGATGGCCTCAAGCGCAGCCTCGGCCTCAACAAGAGCCCGAATGATGGCATGGCCACCAAGACGCTGCTCGAAACCTTCCGCTATCCCCGCCTCGGCCCCGGCATGATGTGGGAAGCCGCTCGTGATCAGGTGCGCGAATTCGGCAACCAGGTGCTGATGGACCATGCACTCGACAGCATGAAATATGACGCGGCGACGGGCAAATGGACCGTGCTGGCAAAAACCGGCGCGGGCGAGGACGTCACGATCACCGCGAAGCATCTGATCAGCTCGGCGCCAATGCGCGAACTGGCCCAGAGGCTCGAACCGCGCCCCAAAACGATCGTCGAGGCGGAAAATCTCGGCTATCGCGACTTCCTGACCGTCGCGCTGATGATCCGTTCGGAGGATCTGTTCCCGGACAACTGGATTTACATCCACGACGACAAGGTGCTGGTCGGCCGCGTGCAGAATTTCCGCAGCTGGTCGCCCGAAATGGTGCCCGATCCGAACATCGCCTGCGTTGGCCTCGAATATTTCTGCTTCGAAGGCGACGAGCTTTGGGACGCGCCCGACGAGGCATTGATCGAACGCGCGAAGAAGGAAATGGGCATATTGGGCCTGTGCAAGCCCGAGGAAGTCATCGGCGGCGCTGTCGTTCGGCAGGAAAAGGCCTATCCGGTCTATGACGACAATTATGCCGCCAACGTCGCGGCGATGCGCAAGGAGCTGGAGGCCATATATCCGACGCTCCACATGGTCGGCCGTAACGGCATGCACCGCTACAATAATCAGGACCATGCGATGATGACCGCCATGCTCACTGCTCGCAATATCGAGGCGGGCGAGCGGGTCTATGACATCTGGCAGGTCAACGAAGACGCCGAATATCATGAAGCCGGAGACGAAGGCGAGGTAAGCAACAGCGCGCTGACCGCAGGCGAAAAGGCCGCGCTGGATAGCACGCGTGACGTGCCCTCCCGCATCTCCGACGGCGGCAATTCGGACAAGTCGCGCAAGGTGGCCTAGGCTGATGATCGCGCGCACTGCCCATTTCGTCTGGCGGATACGATATGCGCGCTACCTGATGGCGAGCGGTCTTGCGCTTGCGACCGACCTCAGCATCTTCATGCTTTTGCTCGAAGCAGGCATGGCGCCCGTGCCAGCCTCGGCCATGGGCTATGTCGCCGGCCTTATCGTCCAGTGGCGGATATCCACGCACATCGTCTTTTCAGAGCGGCTTGCGCCTTTCATCTCCCGCCGCCGCCGCCAGAAGGCCCTGTTCTTTCTGTCGGCCATGGTCGGTCTCAGCATCACCAGCGCCATGGTGGGTATCGGCGGAGCGTTCGGCATTGACCCGAGGCTCGCCAAGCTGGCCGCGATCCTGGTCAGCTTCCAGACGATATACTGGCTGCGCAGGACCGTGGTTTTTGCGTGAACAAACCTCTTTTTCCTTCCGATTTCGAGGTGGCGAAGCCGTCCGCCTCCACCGCCTGGATCACGCGCGGAAATAACGCGCTCTGGCTTGTCGGGTTGTTGTGGCTCGAATGCGCTGCCCTCATGGTGATGCATAACTGGGACCGGTTCGGCACGCTGATGTTCGCGGATCCGGACGACGCGATGCGCCTTGTCCAGGTGCGCGATTTCATCGCCGGGCAGAGCTGGTTCGATGTGAGCCAGCACCGTGTCAATCCGCCCACGGGCGGCCCCATGCACTGGTCCCGCCTGCTCGACATGCCGATCGCGGGCGTCATCCTGCTGCTTCGGCCGTTTGTCGGTCAGCCCATGGCCGAAATCATCGCCTGCGTGACCGTGCCGCTGGCCACGCTCGCGGCGATGTGTTTCGCCCTGTTCCAGGCGGTTCTTCGGTTCCTGGGCGTTCACCGCGCCCTGCTGACGGTCGCGCTGCTCGTGACATCATTCCCCATACTGACGCAAGTCGCGCCGCTGCGCATCGATCATCATGGCTGGCAGATCGTGATGGCCGCTGTGATGCTGGGCGGAGTCCTTGCTTCCCGCGCACGCACGGGTGGCATCATCGCCGGCCTGGCCGCCGCCATGTGGCTTCACATATCAAGCGAAGGACTTCCCTTTGCCGTGGCAGCGGGAGGGGTGATCGGTCTGCGTTATGTCTGGCGGGAGGCCGAATGGCCGCGCCTGATATCCTACACCGGCGCACTGACGCTGGGAACCGTGGCGCTGGCGCTGGGCATACGCGGATGGACGGCGACCACCGAATTCCGCTGCGACGGCATGACAATCGCCTACATCCCCGAATTTCTCCTGCTATGCGCGACGATGGCTGCGGGCAGGCGGCTGGTTGGCGGCGGAACCGTGGCAAGGCGCATCGCCGTGCCCGCAATCGCGGCTGCCGCAACGGGCGGCCTCTACGCCGTCGCCAGCGGCCCCTGTCTCGCCGGTCCCTTCTACACCTTCGATCCCGTCGGCTATAATTTCTGGTATCTCGGCATCCTCGAGGGCCGGCCGTACTGGAAGCAGGAGCCGGTTATGGCGGCGATCATCATCCTTC
>JBFXHW010000183.1:0-5989 GCA_050176605.1 Sphingobium sp.
AATTGAAAAAATGGCCGGTTCCCAGCATCTTGCCGAGGAGTTTCTCCTCGACATGAACCAGGGTCGGTTCCTCATTATTGCCATAAATGACGGCGGGTACGCGGCCCTGACGGCGCAGAGCGCGGGAGGCTCCCTTGCCTGCCCGATCGCGTGCCTCGGCCGACAGCACAAGCTGATCGCTCATCGCATGTCTCCAGGTATCGATTGAAACAACACCGCCACGCCTCCAGGGATGACCATGACGGAAGGCGCGCCACTAGCGGGCATCGGATGAAAAATCAAGCGATACCGGCAATTGCGGCTAATTCAGCCCGAAATCCCGCTTCGACAGGCGGCGGACGGTCAGCCCGTCCTTTTCCAGCAGATCGACCACGCTGCCCTTGCCGGCGAGATGCCCGGCGCCAACGGCGACGAAAACCGTACCCGGCTCGGCCATCCGCTTTTCGATCGAGTCTGCCCAGCGCGCGTTCCTGTCGAACAGCAGGACCTTGGCCAGTTCGGGCGTTTCCTTGACCGAATCGTTGAGCAGCAGGCCGAGCTTTTCGGACTGGCCACGCGACCAGTATCGCGTCAGCCGTGCGAACTCCTTCTCGACCTTCGGCAACTGGTCAACGGTGCTATTGAGATAGGCAATCTGCGCGTCACGCGGCAGCGAATCGAAAAAGCCGAGCTGCTGTTCCGCCGTTTCGAGCCCGGTGACCGGCTTTCCTGCCGCTTTCGCCGCGCCGGTGAGCGTCTTTTCCACGCCCTGATCCTCGCGATAGCCGAGCGCGGCGAGCGGAGCGACCGAGAGGTTGATCGCCGCCATCCACGGATCGACGCGGTCCATTGCCGCGAGCGGGAGATGATATTGCTTCAGCGCGGCGAGATAGCGTTCCCGATGCTTCCCGGACAGTATTTCGCTGGTTGGTGGTCCATCGCTGTTGATCGCCAGACGGCTGACGACAGCGACCATTTCCGAAGGCTCCGTCTCCGGAATTTCCAGCACCAGCGAATCGGAGCGGTCGAATGCCGCTTTCACCTCATCGTCGAACCATCGGGTACCGGGCCGCAGCATGTGGACTGTGCCGAACAGATAGATGGTCGTATCCTCGTCCGAAAGCGCCCAAAGCGCCGGATCGGCGCTGACTTGCCGCTGCCCTCCACCATGCTCGTTACCGACAAATGTCGTGTCCGCCGCAAGCGCGGAGCAGGCAAGCGCCATCAGCCCCAGCGGAGCAACACGGCGAAGGACGGAGAGAAATCTCTTCATTGCTCCTTCATGGCGACCCGGAGCCCGCAGGGCAAGATGCGGATCGGCGGTTCACTGCAGCGCCGAGCGGGGAGAGGGGCCTTGACCGCGCCCCGCCCATGCGCCAAGGCACGGGCCAAATCCAATCCCGCCGCGCAAGGGACCCCAATGGCCGAAACGCCGCAACCGCTGAGCTTCCAGAACCTCATACTGACGCTGCACGATTACTGGAGCGCGCGCGGCTGCGTTATCCTGCAACCCTATGACATGGAAGTAGGCGCCGGGACCTTCCATCCCGCGACGACATTGCGCAGCCTCGGTCCCGATCCGTGGAATTGCGCCTATGTTCAGCCATCGCGCCGCCCGACCGACGGGCGCTATGGCGAAAATCCCAACCGGCTCCAGCATTATTACCAGTATCAGGTGATCATGAAGCCGAGCCCGCCGGACCTGCAGGAGCGTTATCTGGGATCGCTGGAGGCGATCGGCATCGATCCGCTTGTCCACGACATCCGCTTTGTCGAAGACGACTGGGAAAGCCCGACGTTGGGTGCCTGGGGGCTGGGTTGGGAGGTCTGGTGCGACGGCATGGAGGTGACGCAGTTCACCTATTTTCAGCAGATGGGCGGGTTCGACTGCAAGCCGGTCGCGGGCGAACTGACCTATGGGCTCGAGCGGCTCGCCATGTATATCCAGGGCGTCGACAGCGTATATGATCTTCGCTTCAACGATGCCGTGGGGAACCGCCCGGCCGTGACCTATGGCGACGTGTTCCTCGCCAACGAGCAGCAGATGTCGAAATGGAATTTCGAGATCGCCGACACCGAAAAGCTGTTCCGCTGGTTCAGGGACGCGGAGGCCGAGTGCAAGGCGAGCATAGAGGCGGGCGTTCCACTCGCCGCCTATGATCAGGCAATCAAGGCCAGCCATGTGTTCAACCTTCTGCAGGCGCGCGGCGTCATCTCCGTCCAGGAACGCGCCAGCTATATTGGCCGGGTGCGAGATCTCGCCAAGGGCAGTTGCGAGGCGTGGATGACGTCAAACGGATGGGCGGAATGAGCAAAACCGTCGATTTCCTCCTCGAACTGCGCTGCGAGGAGATTCCCGCGCGCATGCAGGCGAAGGCCAGCGAGGATCTGGCGCGCCTTTTCGCCGAAAGGCTCGCCGAGGCGGGGCTGAAGGCGGAAAGCCTGACCAGCTATGTGACGCCAAGACGGCTCGCGCTGATCGCGCACGGCCTTCCGTTGCAGACCGAGGCCATGAGCGAGGAGTTCAAAGGCCCGCGCACTTCCGCGCCCGAACAGGCACTGGAAGGATTCCTGCGCAAGACGGGGTTGTCGAAGGACAGGCTTGAGGACCGCGACGGCGTCTGGTTCGCCTGCGTCGAAAGGCCCGGACGCGCGACCGCCGATGTGCTGGCGGAAGCGATTCCTGCCATCGTCCGCGCCTTTCCTTGGCCCAAGTCGATGCGTTGGGGCGATGCCAGCGTGACCACCGAAAGCCTGCGCTGGGTGCGGCCGCTGCAGGGCATTATCGCGCTGCTGGGCGACGAGGTGGTGCCGGTCGGGATCGACGGCATCTACTCGGGCAATGAAACCATCGGCCATCGCTTCCACAGCAGGACCAGCGTGCGGATCACCGGGCCGCAGGATTATGTGGAGGCGCTGCGTGCAGCCCACGTCATCGTCGATCAGGACGAGCGCAAGGTCATCATCGAGAATGCCGCCAATGCGCTTGCCGCCGATGCGGGCTATGAACTGATCGAGGATGCAGGCCTCGTCGCGGAAAATGCGGGACTGACCGAATGGCCGGTGCCGCTGCTCGGACACTTTGATCCGGCATTTCTTGAGGTTCCGCCTGAGGTTATTCAGCTAACCCTCAGGATAAACCAGAAATATTTTGTTCTGCGCGATGCGAAAGGCAAACTTGCGCCGGCCTTCATCTGTACCGCCAATATCGACGCGAAGGATGGCGGCAAGGCGATAGTTGAAGGAAACGGCAAGGTTCTGGCCGCGCGGCTTTCCGATGCGCGTTTCTTCTGGGAACAGGACAGAAAGACGCCGCTCGAAGAGCATGCGAAAAAGCTGGAGCGCATCACCTTCCACGAAAAGCTCGGCACCGTCGCCGACAAGGTGGAGCGGGTGGCCAAGCTGGCGCGCTGGCTGGTGGAAGAAGGCATCGTCAAGGGCGCCGACCCGGACCTGACCGAGCAGGCCGCACGGCTGTGCAAGGCCGATCTTGTGACCGAAATGGTTGGCGAATTCCCGGAGCTGCAGGGCCTGATGGGAGGCTATTATGCACGGGCAGAGGGCCTTGATCCGCAAGTCGCCGACGCGATCCGCGATCATTACAAGCCGGTTGGACAGGGCGATGAAGTCCCTACGGCGCCGATAACAGTGGCGGTCAGCCTGGCAGACAAGCTGGATACTCTTGCGGGATTTTTCTCGGTCGAATTAAAGCCGACAGGCTCCAGGGACCCCTTTGCCCTCAGAAGGGCTTCACTCGGAATTATCGCTCTAATCGTCCAAAATGGGCTTCGGGTGGACTTAGGCCAGCTGATTTACATTGCCGAGGTATACAGCGGCGGCGAGCGATATGAAAAGCTGTCCAAGTTGATCGATCAAAAATGGGTTATCGAAGTTAGCGGTAGAAAACTTAATATCGCCGAAAATTCCCATTTGGGCTGGTACCATCTCGAACTGAATGAGCTTTTCAATTCAATTTTCTTGAATCATAGCGGCTTGTGGGAATTTTTCGCCGACCGCCTGAAGGTTCAGCAGAAGGAAGCCGGGGTTCGCCACGACCTGATCGACGCGGTATTCGCGCTCGGCGGCGAGGACGATCTCGTTCGCCTTCTCGCTCGCGTGAAGGCTCTGCAAAGCTTCGTCTCCACCGATGATGGCGAAAATCTGCTCGCGGGATACAAGCGCGCGGCCAATATTCTGAAGAAGGAAGGCTATGACGAGGCCGACACGCCCGCCATGCCTGTCAGCCGGGGCGTGCAGGCGGGCGAGGAAGATCCCGGCATGGCGCTGACCGACCCGGAAGTGGCCGAAGCGATCCGGGTGCATGAAGCCGCCGCGCCGCTCTCCTACGCTCCCGAACCCGCCGAGGAGGCGCTGATCGCAGCGCTCGATAGGGCCGAACCGCGCGCCGCCGCCGCCATCGAATCCGAGGATTTCGAGGGCGCGATGGCCGCGCTGGCGAGCCTGCGCGCGCCGATCGACGCGTTTTTCGACAGCGTCACGGTCAACGATCCGGAACCCGACAAGCGCCTCGCGCGTCTGGCTTTATTGCAGCGGGTTCGTGCTGCGGTGCACAAGGTAGCTGATTTTTCAAGAATCAGCGGCTAAGAGGAGCCGACCGGGGGCGGTGCAGCGCACGTGGTGACATCACGAACAGAACAGACTGGGGAACAGGGCTGATGACCAAATATGTCTATCGCTTCGGCGGCGGAGTGAACGACGGCGGAAATGGCGACAAGAATCTGCTTGGCGGCAAGGGCGCGAATCTGGACGGAATGGCGTCGATCGGCCTGCCGGTACCTCCTGGCTTCACGATCACGACCGACATGTGCACCCGCTATTATACCGAGGGCGGCAAATATCCCGAATCCCTGAGCGACGAGGTGAAGGCCGGTATCGCCCATATCGAGGCGGTGACAGGCAAGAGTTTTGGCGATGCCGCCGATCCGCTGCTAGTTTCAGTGCGCTCCGGCGCGCGTATTTCCATGCCGGGCATGATGGACACTGTGCTGAACCTGGGCCTGAACGACGAAACCGTGGAGGGCCTTGCGGCGGCCAGTGGCGATGAGCGTTTCGCCTGGGACAGCTACCGTCGCTTCATCCAGATGTATTCGGACGTGGTGCTGGAGCTCGATCACGGCGCGTTCGAAGAAGCGCTGGAGATCGCCAAGGAAGACAATGGCTATCATCTCGATACGCAGATGGGCGCCGACGACTGGCGCGGACTCGTCGCGGAATACAAGAATCTGGTGGAGAAGCTGTGGGGCAAACCCTTCCCGCAGGATGTGCATGATCAGCTCTGGGGTGCGATTTCCGCCGTTTTCGGCAGCTGGCAGTCGGACCGTGCGAAGGTCTATCGCCGCCTGAACGACATTCCCGCAGAATGGGGAACAGCGGTCAACGTACAGGCGATGGTGTTCGGAAACATGGGCGACACATCGGCCACCGGCGTTGCGTTCACGCGCGACCCCGCAACCGGCGAAAACGCCTATTATGGCGAATATCTGATCAACGCCCAGGGCGAGGACGTGGTCGCGGGCATCCGCACGCCGCAATATCTGACCAAGGCCGCGCGGGAGCGGGCAGGGGCAAAGCCGCTCTCGATGGAAGAGGCGATGCCGGAAACCTATGTCGAACTCGCCCGTGTGTTCGAAATACTCGAAACCCATTATCGCGACATGCAGGACATTGAGTTCACGGTGCAGCAGGGCAAGCTCTGGATGCTCCAGACCCGGTCCGGCAAGCGCACGGCCAAGGCCGCACTGAAGATCGCGGTCGAAATGGCGAGCGAGGGCCTGATCACCGAACAGGAGGCCGTCGCCCGCGTCGATCCCGGCGCGCTCGATCAGCTGCTTCACCCGACACTCGATCCCAATGCGCCGCGCGACGTTCTGACCAAGGGACTTCCCGCTTCACCGGGCGCCGCCAGCGGAGCAATCGTGTTCGATGCGGACACGGCCGAACGCCGCGCCGAGCTGGGCGACAGCGTTATCCTCGTGCGCGTCGAGACCAG
>JBFXHW010000184.1:0-5972 GCA_050176605.1 Sphingobium sp.
GATTTCACGAAGGTACAGACCGACAATCGCGTGGTCGTGAACGGCCTGCTCGGATTCGGTCTCGAATTCGGTCGCAACAAGCTGCGCTGGACCAATGTCTATGTTCGCGACACGCTGAAACAGGCGCGCCTGTCGACGGGCGTCAAGACCAACAGCATCGTCGGTGCTGATTTTATGGACCAGTCGACCGCCTGGTACGAGCGACAGCTTATCGTTACGCTACTGGTCGGCGAATTCGATCTTGACGGGGTTAGCGTCGACATCCGGGCGGCATACGCCAATTCCCAGCGCGTAGCGCCGTTTGAATGGGATTTCGAATATGTGAAGACGAACCAGGCCGCCGATCCCTACGGCCAGTTTTTCGTCAATATTCTCGATCGTCAGCGCGGTTTTGCGAACGTCGCCTTTTCCAACCTCAACGAGAATCTTTATTCCTTCGGCGTCGACTTCGGCTATGAGATCGCGCCGCGGGTCAACCTGTCCGCTGGCTATGCAATGGCCGATACGAAGCGCACCTCCTCGCGCCGGAAATTCCAGTATAACCCCTCCAGTTCGCTGCCTACCTATGTCGGCCTGTTCCGGCCCGATTATCTTCTCGGCCGCGCGGTGATCGATTATTATGGTATCAATCTGGTCGAAGAGACCGAGACCGACCCGGCCTTTGTGGCGAAGCTCAATATCGACGCCGGTTATGCCATGGTTCAGGCTGATATTTTAGCGGGATTGAACCTAAATCTGGGTGCTCGCTACGAACGCGCGCAGCAGTCGGTGCTGCCCGAGCGGGTCTTCAACGCGAATTTCAACGCGGCGGCCTCGACGCTCATAGAGAAGGATTACTGGCTGCCTGCGGCCACGCTGACCTATGAAATTTCGCCGGCGATGCAGTTCCGGTTGAACGCTTCGAAGACGATCGCCCGGCCGCAGTTCCGCGAACTGCTCAACCAGAGCTTCTACGATCCGGAGACCAACCGGCTCTATCGCGGTAACCCCAACCTGACGGACAGCGAACTGTTCAACGCGGAAGCGCGCTACGAATGGTATTTCGCGCGTGATCAGCGTTTCTCGCTTGCCGGTTTCTACAAGAAGATCGACAATCCGATAGAAGCCTATGTGTCGATCCAGTCGGGCAACGATCCGATCACCGGCTATGCCAATGCGCCGGAGGCCCGCCTCTATGGCGCGGAAGTCGAGTTGCAGAAATATTTCGATCTGGGCGGTCTTGCGAGCGACGGCTTCTTCTCGACCCGCCGGGCGGTGATCGTAGCGAATTACACCTACACGAAATCGGAGATCAAGGTGGGTGCGAACGACATGGTGTCAGTCTATCCCAGCGGTCTTCAGCTTGCGTCGAACTATTTCACCGATGGGGACTCGCTGACCGGCCAGTCGGACCATCTGGTCAACCTGCAACTCGGGCTGGAGGATCTGGATAGCATGTCGCAGCAGACGCTGCTGCTGACCTATGCCAGCAAGCGCGTCACTAGCCGAGGCCCGGCCAATCAGCCAGATATCTACGAATATCCCGGCTTCAATCTCGATATCGTGATCCGCCAGGGCCTCAAGCTGTTCGGTATCGAAGCCGAGCTGAAGCTGGAAGGTCGCAACCTGACGAACAACAATTACAAGGAATATCAGCAGAGCGGGCCCAATCGTATCTATTATAATCGCTACGATATCGGAACGTCCTTTTCCGGGTCGATCAGCGTCAAGTTCTGACGAACCGCACTGCCGCTTCATCTATTGGTCAGGAAGGGCCGGGGGATATCCCCCGGCCTTTTTCGCGCAATCAAACATCTTGCCAGCCGGTGCAATCTCGGCAATAGGCGGCATCGCGACAGGTTCCCGGAGACGGGATCAAAAGGGAAGCCGGAAGCGGGCTGAGTCCATCAGGACGAAAACCGTAATCCGGCGCTGCCCCCGCAACTGTGACCGGCGAGCTGCCGCCTCATCATGCCACTGGAGATTTCCGGGAAGGCGAGGCGGAACGGCGATGACCCGGGAGCCAGGAGACCTGCCTGCCGCAGTCGTTCTTCAATCGGGCGGGGCGTACCGAGTGAACGGGGGACTCCTCGTGTGACGGCAATTGGCCAACCGTCACGCGAAGGAGAATATCGTGACATATTTCAGAACCACCTCTTGCCGGGCATTTTTTGCCGGAACGATAGCGCTTTCATCCCCCGCCTTTTCCGCAGAAGGCGACATTGTCGTCACCGCCAGCGGCTTTGAACAGCCGCGTTCCGAAACAGGCCAGGCGATCCGGGTCATCGACCGCGATCGGATCGACCGTCTTCAGGCCGGTTCGATCTCGGATGTTCTCGAAACGCTTCCCGGCATTTCGTTGCGCCAGAGCGGCGGGCCAGGAGCGCAGACAAGCGTATTCATTCGCGGGGGCAACAGTTCCCAGACGCTCGTGCTGATCGATGGCGTTCGTATCAACGATCCTTCCAGCCCCAATGGTGCGTTCGATTTCGGCGCCCTGCTCACGGGCAATATTGGCCGCGTCGAGGTTTTGAGCGGCCCGAACTCTGTGATCTGGGGCAGTCAGGCGATGGGAGGTGTCGTCAACATCCAGACGCTGGCGCCGACGCGCGACCTCATGCTGTCGGCGAGTGGCGAGGGAGGCAGCCGCGATACGCAGCGCGTTCGTGCCAACCTGTCTGGAGCGGCAGGGCCGGTCGAGGCAAGCCTTGGCGGCGGCTGGTATCATACCGATGGCATTTCCTCGCTTATGGGTGGGCAGGAGCGGGATGGCTACCGCAATGCCAGCGCCAACGGGCGGCTGAAGATCAACCTTTCCGGCGATGTCTCGGTCGATCTGCGCGGCTATTATAATCGCGGTCGGCTTCACTATGACGATCCATTCTCGCTGGCTGGGCCAGAATCCCTGCCGCAAACGCGCAATCGCCAATATGTCGGATACGCGGGGTTGAATGCCGATCTGCTCGACGGTCGCTGGCGCAACCGCATCGCCTATATGCGCACGGACATCGATCGGCTGGGGAAGGATCCGGTCGCCTTTTCCTTCAACAATTTCCGTGTGATGGGCCAGATCGACCGGTTTGAATATCACGGATCGTTCGATGTCTCGCAGGCGCTTACCCTGATCTACGGTTTAGAACATGAGCGCACGCGGACCAGCACCTCCTATGAAGGTGCGATCCCGGATATTGCACACAGTCATGTGACGAGCGCCTTCGCTCAGATGATCGTGCGACCGGCGCGAGGATTGACGCTTACGGGCGGAGCGCGGCACGATGATTATGATGTCTATGGGGGGCATACAACACTCGGCGGCAATATCGCCTACACACCGGACGACGGCGCTACGGTGCTACGTGCTACTTATGCCGAGGGGTTTCGCGCGCCAACCGTGACCGAAGGGTTGCCGCCGTTCGGCAACTCCGCGCTGAAGCCGGAAAGTGCGCGCGGTTTCGATCTCGGCGTCGAGCGCAGCGTGGCGGATGACAAGGCTCGGCTGTTCGCAACATGGTTTCATCGAAAGAGCCGGAACCTGATTGCCGGTTTTCCGCTGGGCAACATCGACAGCGCGCGCGCTTCCGGGCTGGAACTTGGCGCAAGGCTGCGCCCGGCACCTTCGCTCGATATCGAGGCGAGCTATGCGCTGGTAGAAACGCGCGACCAGTCTCCGGGTACCAACAGCGGGAACCGGCTTGCGCGCCGGCCCGTGCACAGCGCGAGCGTCACGGTCGACTGGACGAGCCCGGCGAAGCTTGCGTTCGGCGCGAGCGTGCGGCTTGTCGGCGACAGTTTCGACGATGCGGCGAACACGGTGCGGCTGGATGGCTATGCGCTGACCGATGTCCGCGCCAGCTATCCGCTGACGGAACGGATAGAGATTTACGGGCGTATCGAGAATCCGTTCGACAGCGAATACCGGACCGTCGCCGGATATGGTACGCTCGGTCGAAGCGCCTATGCGGGCGTCAGGCTGACACTATGATTGGCGGGGCGCGGGCAGGGAGGGCGTTTGCGGCGTTTTCCTCAATGTCCTTGCTGTTGCTCGCGTCCGCCTGTTCGACGCCTGCGGAGCGTGGAAAGAAAAATGAACCGGACACGCCGCGCCGGATTGTGTCGATGATTCCATGTGTCGACGCGATCCTGCGCGAGGTCGCCGATGATAACCAGATTGCGGCAATCAGCCATTATTCCCAGGATCCGCAAGCGACCTCGGTGCCGCTTGACTGGGCATCGCGTTTTCCGGCGGTCGGAGACGGGGCCGAGGATGTCGCGGCGATGCGTCCCGATCTCGTCATAACCGGTCCGCATGTCGCGCCGCAGACCGCCGCGATGCTGGATCGGCTCGGCGTCCGCCAGCTTCGGATCGGTGTGCCCGCCTCGGTTGCCGAGAGCAAGGCGCAGGTGAGCGAGGTCGCTCGCGTCACCGGTCACCCCGGGCGGGGAGACGCACTCAACCGGCGGATAGACGATGCTGTCACCGCTGCCCGTTCGGTGACGCGCAAGCATGCGCCCGTCGCCCTTATCTGGCAGGATGGTGGGCTCGTGCCGGGGAAGGGGACGCTGGCCGACGAACTTCTTGGTCTTGCCGGCTTTCGCAGCGCCAGCGAGCAGCTCAGATTACCGCCCTGGACCATGCTGTCGATCGAGGATCTGCTGTGGGCTCCTCCCGACATCGTGCTGACCGGGAGTGCAGGCATGGAATCTGACGGACTGCGCGGCGACGATCGGATGAAGCGCCATCCCGCTCTCGCCGGCGCGCGCGGGCATATCATGCTTGCCGATTTCCCCTCCAGCCTGCTTCATTGCGGCGGACCGGTGATCATTCGTACAGCAGATCGTCTGGCCGAAGTCCGGCGCCGCTGGGACCGCGAGCGCGGGTCATGAGGCTGAACCTTGCACTGCTACTGGCGCTGGTCGCGGCTATAGTCCTTTCCCTGCTCGTGGGGCGGCACTGGATTGCGCCCGGGGATTGGATTGGGGGCGACTTGCGATCGGTCATCATCGCCGAGTTGCGTTTGCCGCGCATTTGTGTCGGCTTGCTGGTCGGGGCGGCGTTGGGGATGGCGGGTGCGGCGATGCAGGGGTATCTGCGCAATCCGCTTGCCGATCCGGGCCTTTTCGGCGTTTCGGCCTGCGCCGCTCTCGGCGCGGTCATGAGTCTTTTCCTGGGTGTTGCGGTCTCTCCTCTGGTGCTGCCGCTCTTTGCGCTGGCCGGTGCCGGTGCCGGTGCGATGCTGCTGATGCTGGTCGCTGGATCGTCGGGCAGCGTGTTGCTGTTCACGCTGGCGGGCGTCATTCTTTCCAGCCTTGCGGCTTCGCTTACCGCCTTGCTCATCAACCTGGCACCCACGCCGTTTGCCAGCGCGGAAATCGTCACCTGGCTGATGGGGGCGCTCGTCGACCGGAGCTGGTATGACGTCCGGATTGGTCTGCCACTCGTTGTGGCCGGGATGCTCATTCTCGGGCGGACTGGGAAGGCACTCGACGCCCTGACACTAGGCGATACAGCCGCGCGCTCGATGGGCCTTGACGTCGGCAAGTTGCAGCGACTGATTGTCTGCGGCCTTGCCCTGACCGTTGGAAGTACGGTGGCGGTCGCGGGCGTGATCGGCTTTGTGGGCCTTATCGTGCCACATCTCGTCCGTCCGCTCGTCGGACACCGTCCATCCGCGCTGCTCTTGCCATCCGCGCTTGCGGGCGCCGTACTGGTCGTCGTGGCCGACACACTGGTTCGCCTGTTACCCTTCGCAAGCGAAGTCCGCCTTGGCATAGTCATGTCTGTGCTGGGCGCACCCTTTTTTCTTGTTCTGCTGATCCGGATGAGAAGGGAGATGGCATGAGCGGTGATCTCGTCTTTACCGCGCTGAGACTGAAGCGAGGTGGTCGCGCGATCCTGTATGGCGTCAGCGGGCGGTTGAAGCCGGGTGCCGTCACGGCGATCATCGGTCCCAATGGCGCGGGCAAGAGCAGCGTGCTGCATTGCCTTGCCGGGC
>JBFXHW010000185.1:0-5961 GCA_050176605.1 Sphingobium sp.
CGGGAAACTGGCCTGGCTCCTCGGCCGGCAGTTTGTCGATGACGGTCAGCCGAGTGTCGATCGTCGTGCCATGCTTCACATAGACTTTGCCGTCGATCACAGCGGTGAATACGTCGCGGCCCGTTTCCTGCAACCGCGCGAAGGTGTCGCGCCAGGCCGGGGCATCGGGCGCGCAGTTTGCTCCGGTGATCGCGACCAGGCGGCCGCCCGGTTCCAGACGCGCGAGCGCCGAGGCGATATGGCGCAGCGCCGCGTCCTTCATAGTGCGCTCGACATGCGCTACCGCCGAGAACGGCGGGTTCATCAGCACGATGCTCGGGCGGACGGCGGATGGCAGGCGATCGTCGATCGAGGCCGCATCATGGCCCGAGACTGGCACGCCCGGAAACAGCAGCCGCAGCAACTCCGCGCGGGTCTCGCCGAGCTCGTTGAGCGTGAGCCCGGCCCGCGCCAGCAGGGCGTGGACGGCGAGCATGCCGGTGCCGGCGGACGGCTCCAGCACATGATCGCCGGGATGGATCGACGCCGCCACGCTTGCGACGAAGGCAAGGCCGGGCGGCGTGCTGAACTGCTGGAGTGCCTGAGCGCTTTCCGAGCGGCGGGTGTGCGTGGGCATCAAGGCGGCGATGCGCTCGATCAGCGCCAGCGCGTTCGGCGCCGCGCGGCCGACAATCGCTTGGCCATAACGGCGCAGGAACAGGATTTCCGCAGCCTCGCAGGCGTCGTAGGCGCTTTTCCAGTCCCAGGCGCCTTCGGAATCGTTCGCGCCAAAGGCGTCGGTCATGGCCAAACGGAGCTGCGCTGCATCGATGGCACGCCCGGCCTCGATCGCCGGCAGCAGGCTGCGCGCAGCGGCCAGCAGGGCACAGGCACGCGCCGCAAAGCCGGATGCAACTGCAAGGGGCGCGGCGCGAAGCGCCGCGTCGGACAGGATATGGGTCATGGGTGAAGGTCTCCGGGAGAGCGGGAACAGATGAAGCCCGCCGGATGCTCTCCCTCTTGAGGCCCGGCCGGGTTCCCCCTCCCGGTCAGGACTCTCCCTCTCGCCTGTGATCGAGCGCGATGTCGTTCCCGACAGCCAGCGTTTCGACAGCGCCAGTTGCCGGGAGGAAATCAAGTCGACGGATTTTACACGGACTGGTGCAGTCTGCCCAGGACGCCTACATCATAAGGCAAGGAAATCCTGGCGATTGCACGCGTTCATTGACTGCCACGGCCTATCAGCCAGAATGGCGGCGGAGAAAGATATGCAAGATATTGGCCATTACAGCTTCTTGGATCGTCAGCGCGCGAAGGAAGCTTCGCGCGCAAGGGATGAGTCTGACCTGCGTAATGACCATGTTTCGCGCGAAGAACTGCGTGCTGCAAATGGTGTGTTTTCTTCGCTCGACATTGCAGCGTCATCCATCCGTAGACGTGTTTGATTGGCTGCTGAGCGCAGGAGCCCGCCGGTTGATAGCACCATCATCAAGCTTGCTTCCGTGCTCTGTCACCGGAAACTGGATCGACTTAGGATAAAGTTTTCTGCCTTCGATTTCGTCCTTCGGCCGGTCAAGCTTCAGTGCAACTCGTGACGGGCAGGGAAATGAATGAGCGCAAAGACCTCCTGAGCGCGCGCATGCGGCGCATCCGGAAGAAGGACACAGGTCCGGAAATGACCGTGCGGCGCATAGCGCATGGGCTCGGCTATCGCTATCGGCTCCATCGACGCGATTTGCCCGGCACGCCCGACTTGGTCTTCCCCAACCGCCGGAAGGTGATCTTCGTTCATGGATGCTTCTGGCACCAGCACGACTGCCGGTTGGGCTGCAAGCAGCCGACCACGAACCAAGACTACTGGCTGCCGAAGCTGAGGCGCAATGTCGAGCGAGATGCAATCGCGTCTGCCAAGCTTCGAGAAGCCGGCTGGCAAATACTGGTCATCTGGGAGTGCCAGACCCGGAAAGGGGAAGGACTGGGCGAAATGATCTGCGAGTTCTTGGAGGCAGGCGAGAGATGCGTTTCTGATTTCGAGCTAAGCAGGAGCAGCAGGGAACGACCCAATTAGGAAGGATGTTATGATCGCGCTGATCTTGCCCTGAACTCCTCACCGAAGGCCAAAATCATCTTCCGGAGGGCCTTCTCGACTTGCAGAGCTTGGGATAGGTCCACGTCAAAGCGGATGCTCGAGATCGGGTCACCGGGCTCGATGCCGGGGACCGGGATGTCCCGCGCGTGGTATAACGCTAAGGCGTCGTCTCCAGATAGGGGCTGCAGTCGCAGGTTGCTTCGGTAGATGTCTCGGCCGCCCTTGATCAGGCATTGGTTGAAGAACGCGCTGCGCAGCGAGGGATCCTCGAGTTCCTGATATATAGACTCGAGCAGTTGCGAGACGGTCTTACCGGAGTGCGTCTCCACCAGTTGGAGCGACGCAACATAGGTGTCGACTGCGCTTGCCGGCCGCAACTGCTCCAGCGAGAATCTGTGCTGGCGATTTCCCTTGATGGTCGTCTTTACCTCAAGAGCGAAATTCGGCGCGACAAAGTCGTGTCGGGCGTTCTTGTGCAGGCACCAGCTCTGGGCAGCGCCCAGCACGCTGGCGGCCTTGGAGATGATGTAGAGCTCGCCCCAAAGGCCGACCACATCGCCGCGAGCATTCTCGATTCTGCTGAAGAGGTCGGCGATTCCGAGCATTCGATCGCCAATCTCCCGATTGCGCAGCGGGCGCCCGTCCTGACAAAAGGTCTCCTCAAGCAACCTGAGGAAGACGCGTGCGATCTCCGGATCCTCCTCGTTCAATCGAACGATCGTGTATGTGCCGGAAGTCGGGTCCGCATCCTCGGTCGCGATCTCGCAGGCTCGGGAGAACTCCACGTCAATGAGGCGCAGGGCGATGTCGCTCCGCTCATCAGAGGGATCTGCAGGGAAGAGCAGGCTTGGATGGAGATGCTCGTCGATCGAGAGCCAGAGTCGACTGTCGGCGCCAATAGCGCTTCCGAACAGATGCTCACAGCCGTCCGGAAAGACCTTCACCAGCCGCGCGTAAGCCTCGAATAGCATTGCGGCTCTAGCGCTCCACCCAGACCCGCTGGATCAGGGGATCGGGGATGTGGACGGCGAGCACCGGCACATCCTTGAGCGTGCGCTTCTTGTCCGCGGTCTGGAGATCATAGCGGTGAAGCTGGAAGGTGACCGCTTCCTGGGAGATGAGCGCCCTCGCGCCGGGATAGTTCGTCCGGGCATTCGAGCCTTGGAACAAGTTCTTGATCTTCGCCGGTTGGTCGTCATTTAGCGTGCGCATCGCCGGCACGCCCGACCAAGGACCGGAGAACGCGTAGAAGCTGCATTGGATGTCAGGCTCTTCCGACACCAAGGAAGTCAGCATGAGCAGAATGGAGGAGTGCTCCAAATTGTCATCCGGCCATTTGTACCGCATCCGGCTGATGTAAGGCAGCAGGTCGGCCAAAAGGATGGAATCGCTGAAGGCTGGAATGACCTGCTTCTCGTTCCAGCCTGCCTCCGAATATTCTGCCAGCTCGAAATCGGATAGGATGGATTCAGCGGTCTCGCGATTTTCGGCCACGATCTCGCTATCCTCGTGCGGGTGAGCAGGCGCGATCCATCCGCCTTTTCCCTTGGACTGATACATCTCGAGGATGACCACCGATGAGCGCGTCGGCTTCAGCGCGTGATCGAGGAAGTAGGTTCTTCTCCAATCCTTGAGCGGCTTGCCCTCCTCGAGATGGCTGCGGATGGAGTTGCGGACCGATTCCTCATGCCTGACGTAGTCGGTGAAGGCGTCGATGTTCTCAGCGGTCAGATAGATGCGGCAAAGGCCGAGATAGCCCCGCTTGTATCCGAAGAACCGCGCCCGCTGCTGGATGTTGTCCGCATTGCCAACGCCTGTCGAGCGGGGCATGTAGCTGACGGTCAGCCCCTCGACCGTGAAGCCCCGGTCCAGCCCGATGCCGCCGACCAGAATCCAGCTATATTCTCCGCGCCAATCCACCGACGGAATGCGATTTTTCTCCCTTGTGTTCAATTCGACGATGGCGGTGGCTTCCAAGGCCTCAAACAGCAAGGGACGGATGTCGTCGAACGAGAATGGTGTCGCGTAGGTTTCGAGCAGCCCCTGGGTCGTCGCGCCGAAGAGTTCGATCAACTCTTCGTGTCCTGGATGATCGTCGTCTTGGAGGACGGACAGCCACTGCTCCTTCGTCTGGCGTACCCAGCGCGCAAACATGAGGTGCTCGTCCTTGGGTACCGCCGGATGGATCATCATCGACCGGTTGCGGCCTTTACGGTCTTCCTCTTCCAGCAGGCCGATAGCCACGCCCCCGATGAAATCCCGCAAGGCCGCCAGCAGCGTCGCCGGCGGTTCGGTTGGCGGATCGAAGCGGTCGGGCACCTCGGAGGTGGGGATCAACTCGACGTACCGATCCGCCCCATCGACGAAGAAATCCCTACCACCGACATATTGGCTTCCCGGCGTTAAGACCCTGCCAAAGTCGGGGGAGAGCGTGTCAATCCGGCTGATTAGAAGCGGTGCCTGGGGGGTAGCAGTGTAGAGGACGTAGCTGTGCTGCGGGAACAACGCACGCAGGGCCATGATGCGCGCATAGGTCGTGCTCTCCTCGGCCTGCTTCGCCCGCGTGTTCATGCCCGCCTGGTCGCCTTCGTCGTCGACGATCAACGTGGGCGTGCCAGAGACATCGATCTGGGCGAGCAGCTTGGCCAGATTCTCCAGATGCTGGTGCTGCTTCATCGTCACGATCAGGATCGTGCGAGCCCGGGAGCTGCCTCGACGCCATTTCGACAGCTCCATGTTGACGCGGTCGAGTTCGGCGCTCTGGAATCCATTCTGCTGCGTGGACAGGAGCTTCCACTCCCGCGTGCCGTCGATGTCGAGATCCTTCTTAATACGGTCGTAGGATTGCTCGACGAGATTGTTCGTCGTGCCTGCTAGGAGGATTACGATCCGATATCCGTTGTCGCGCGCGAGCGCGGCGAGGCTCGTGAAGGAGAGCGTCTTTCCACTCTGGACATAGCCGATGACCAATCCCGTGTTCGACGTCGGCTCGGCGGCCGGCTCGACGCAATCGCCCAGGATGGATAGGGTCTCGACGACGAGGCATTCCTTCTCGTCAGGCGACAGGGGGGAATTGGCGTTGAGCAGCCTGGTGAACGCCTCTCCTTGCGTCGGACCCCAGCCGTTGGGGCCATCCGCTGCCGGCCCGGACACCTTGATGATGCTAGCCATTGATCATCCGCCTCGACATTTGGGTCTTCAATATCTCATTGGTAAATCGGCGAACCGCCGATGGGTGACGATCAGCGAGTTCGGTGGCGGCAACCTCGGCGAGCGCCATGGCGGCTGCAACCTTGAGCACCGCGGAGAAGCCCTCTGAGTCCAGCGTTGGAAACTGCGACATGAAGGGATGCAACATTGCAACTCTGACCAGGATCTCACGCGGCTCAGGGTCGGTGATCGACGGCCGGTTGCGGATGATGAGCCAATCCGCGTCGTCTTCGGCATAAGACAACTCAAGGCGAACAATCCATGGCTCGTTGCGAAAGCGCAGACGAACCTCGGCTTCCTCTCGGTCGCCGCTTGCGACCTCAGGAAGATCTTGCTCACCTGCGCCGATCGATGGGGGCGGCCGTTCGGCACTTTGGGGCGGATCCTCATGATCCGCCTGCAGCGTGGCTTCGCTCAAGCTCGCCGCAGTTGCCTGAAGCGCCTCAGCGGCTTCCTTGCGCGCAGCCTTTGCTCCGGAGCGCGTTCGGTGCTCGCGGGCCTGCTGAATGAGCGGAAGCGCCTCGCCCGACAGCTCCTGGCGAAGCTTTCGGAGGAACGCTTCCTCGCTCTCCTCCCATTTCACGCCGTCCTTGGTGTGGCTTACGAAGAACCCCTTGAGATGTATCTCGCCGAAGATGCGCTGAAAGGGATAGGTGTTGGGACGGCCGAAGATATCCTCGGGC
>JBFXHW010000186.1:0-5925 GCA_050176605.1 Sphingobium sp.
CATCTGGATCTGCGCGGTGAGATCGGTAACGATCACGACCGGAATTCCGGCGATGCGCAGATCGTGGAGGAAGGGCAGGACGCCGGGAAACAGGTCGATCGCGTCGAGATATCCGCGCCAGAAGGCCTGTTCCAGTTGCAGGGCGATGCCCGGCTGGCTGGCGAAACCCGCCCGTTCCAGCGTGCGCTGGAAATAGAGCAGGCGGTTGTGGGAAGATGCGGTCTTGCCGAGATCGGCCTTGAGCTGCGCGCGCGCATCGCGAAAGCATTGCGCGAAATCGGCCGGAGCGAGGTTGAGCTGGCGCTGCGCAAGGTCTGCCGCCGCCGCCATGCCCGCCTCGTTGCAGGGGGCGTAGCTGTAGAGCGTGTTGTCGAGATCGAGCAGCACACAGCTCGGGCGGCGCGAAATCGCTTCGGGGCGGTGGACGATCATGCCGCCAGCTCCCGCTTGCGGCGGACGGAATCGAGTTCGTACAGAACGGCAAGCTGCATCACGCCAGTCATACCTCCACGCCATTGCGGCTCAAGGGCCAGATAGATCATCATATCGGGAACCAGTCGCCGCGCCACCGCAGCAATGTCTTCCGCGGTCGGTTCGCCATCGACGATCACGCGCACACGGCCATCGGGCAGCGGCATCGCCACGACATGAACGCCGCACAGCGACATCAGCAAGCGGGCGGGCAGATCGAAATCGAGCCCGCGCGCGAGCGTGATTTCGAGGCGGAGCTGGGACGATTGCAGCGGTCGGGCGAGATCGGCGATGGCCGATGGGTGGCGGGGCTCCAGCCGGAAGATCATGGCCGCGTTATCGAGCTGCGGCAGGATGAAGCGTTCACGGTCCGGCTGGCGCTTTTCGAACGACTGAATGACCTTTTCCGGCGCATAGCCGCGTATATTGACGTCGCGCTGCATCTTGACGAAGCGGCGCAGATCCTCGTCCATATCCATGAAGATGCGCACGTCATACCGGTCGATCAGCGACGGCGACCACAGGGCGTGCAGGCCCGATACCAGTACGAACTGGTGCGCGTCGATGCGAAGCCGCGCGCTGTATCGGCCGGTTTCGTGATCATAATGGCGGACCACGACGTTGCGTCCGTCCGACAGGGCCAGCACATGGTTGGTGAAGGTTTCGAGGTCGTTCGCCTGCGGATGGAGGTGGGTGGTCGCGCGCCACATCGGTCCCTGCCTGTCCCACCGGTGATAGTCGTCGCCGGACAGGCGGCTGGTCTCGTCGGTCTCGAACAGGCCCTGCACCGCGTCGATCAGTGTATCCTTGCCCGCGCCGCTGTCGCCCGCAACGCCGAGCGAGAAGGGCTTGCGCCCGGCGACATGATAGGGGCGGCTCAATATGCCGGCCCTTGCAAGCTGCACGGCCAATATGCCGCCGCTGGCGATCAGCATGGTGACGAAGATGGACGGGAGATGCTCGCTGAACCCGGACAGCGCGTAGGCGAAGGGGCCGGTCCAGTCCTCGCCCGTCACCAGCCGCGATCCGGTCGATGAGATGAGTTGCAGGCCGATATAGCTTGCCGCGAACACGCCCTGCACCATCCGGTATATCATCTGCCGCCTGATCGGCGTCGTGACGAGGAAGGGCATCAGCCACATGATCCAGCCCGGCGACGCCGTCGTCAGCAGCAGGATCGCGAAAAAGGCGAGCGCCACGAACGCCCAGAGCATCAGGAAATCCATGCGCCGCACGCGCCATGCCCAGTAGAACAGCATGGCGAGCAGCAGGGGCAGGATATAGACGGATCGTTCGGGCGTGATCTCCACTATGGCAGAGAAGACCTTCTGCATCTCCCGCGTGCCGAACACCATCATCCTGAAACCGGCGAAAGGCAGGAGCGGCAGCAGCAGCAGCGCGCCAGTGGCGATCAGGCCGATCAGAAATGGCTTCGCGGTCCGCCGGGTCCGGCGGCGGCCGACATAATAGAGGGCGACAAAGGGCATGGCGAGCGCCATGCTGGATTTTGCCGCGATCGACAGGCCGAAGAGGATGCCCGACCGGGCATGCCTTTCCGCGCAGATCGCCAGAAAGGCGAGCAGCATCAGCGCGGTGGGAAAGGCGTCGAGCTGGCCGTGCCAGTAACAGACATAGATCGGGATCGGCGACAGCCAGTAGAGCAGCGGCGCGGCGGGCGCTTCGACATGCGGAGCGATGCGCCGCAACGCCCACAGCAGAACCAGTTCGCACCCGAGAACCGCGAGCGCGAGGCCGATATGCGCGCCATAGGCGCCGCCGATCAGGCCGCCGATCAGCGTCGTTGGCGCGAACATCAGGAGGAAGGGGCCGCCATAGGGGAAAGACAAGGGGTCGCCGCCCTGCGCGAGGAAGCTGCCCCATGGATCGGCGAAGATGCCGCCGATGCTGGTGAGGAACGGCACGAACCAGCGCGTGTGGATATCCGGTATGGCGACCAGGATGAGCGCCAGGCGCGGCAGCAGGCCGAACCCGAACATCCTGTTCGACACACCGAGAGTCGCCCTCAGGTCCAAAGGTCCGGCCTTTTCGTGCAGACCGCGTCGGCGGCGATGGCTTCGCGTTCGAGAAGGGCGCGCATTGCCGGGATTTCGGTCCCGGCATCGCGCCCCTGAAGTTCCGGCGAGACAAGACACAGGCGAAAGCCCGCCTGTTGAAGCCGGCTGGCATCGTCATGGATCAGCGGGAAGCGGGTGAAACAATCGACCCACACCCAGTCGATCTTTCCGGCAAGGGCGAGCGCGGTGTCGATCGTTTCAAATTCGGAGACGCGCACGGCGCAGCGATGCTCCCCGCGCCGCGATGTGCGGACGAGGAAGGGAAAGGACTGGTCGAGGAAGAACCAGTTTTCAATGCCGCGATCCGCCATCATCGCGATCAGCGCGTCCTCCAGCCCTTCCTCCTTCACGTTGAGGATCAGCGTGCCGTGCCGGAAATGGTCGAGCCAGTCGGCGAACATCTCGCCGTCCGCGAACGGATCGTGATGCAGGATGATGTCGCCGCCCCGGCTGCGCAGGTCGATCTCGATGCCCAGATGGGTCGGCGTCGCCTGCAATTCCTCGATCCGGTTGCGGCGATGGGCAATGAGATGGGGGGCGGTGAGGGCGGTCACGGACGCCCGCCCTGGCTCATGCGCCGGCGCAGCGCGAGGCTGTAATCGAGCGTGCGGCGGATGAATTTGAGCTTCGCCTTCCAGTCGACATTCCAGTGCGACTGTCCGTGCACGCGCGGCGCGAACAGCACCGGGAACCGCCGGACGGCGCATCCGGCGCGCTTGGCCGTCACATAGGCGAAGAGATCGAGCGAGAAGTCCTTTGGCGGATCGGCCCAGCTTTCGAACAGGCTGCGGTGGAACAGCGTCGGCTGGGCATTGATGTCGCGCAGCGGCAGCCGCATCAGGATCGTCTCGAACACCGACATGCCGTAGGTGAACAGGACATCGGCGGGGGGGCGACCGTAGCGCCGCCCCTTGACGAAGAGACCGGCCGGATCTGCCGCGCTGGCGAACAGGCTGAAGCCGGCGACGGCGTCCATCGGGTCGGTCTGAAGGTCCGCATGGGTCCAGCCGATGACCTCTCCGCGGCAGGCGCGCAGGCCTTCTGTGATGCCGAAGCCATAGCCCTGGTTGACCTCGACCCGCACGCTGCGCACGGCCTCGCCCGCGCGCAGTTCGCGGGCGAACACGGCCGGGCTGTCGTCGGAGGAGCCGTTGTCGACCAGCACGACCTCGCAGCCGGGAACCTTCTCCACCAGTTCGCGGCAGCGCGCGATCAGCGCGGGCAGCGACAGCGCCTCGTTATAGCAGGGAATGACGAGCGAATAACCGGTCATGGCCTAGCTGCATGCTCCCTGCAGGCTGTAGACATGGAGTTCGCCGATGCCATGGGCGGGCGCGAATGTCTTCACTTCGGTCAGCGTGCCCGCGGGCAGGGGTTCGCGCCGCACGACATAGTCATAGGGCAGGGCGCGGCAGATCGCCGACAGTTGCGCCGCCGTCGCCTTGTCCACGAAATCCGGCTCGCCATGATTCAGGCCCAGCCTCCAGCTATCATACCATGGCAGGATCGCCGTTTCCCGGAAGGGGTAGTCGCGCGATGCGACTACCGCGCGACGGCCGATCAGGCGCATGGCCTGCGGCGACACCGCACCGACATAGCGGTAATCGCCCGAGAACTGCTCGACCAGGAATCGGGCGTCGGGCGGCGTCTGCGTCTTCGCCCAGCCATAGAGCGGATGCTGGTTGGCGACGGTCGGCATCACCATCGCGCCGTGCCGCGACCAGACACGCTCCGCCGTGATGGCGAGCAGCAGCGCGATCACCGGCAGCCAGCCGAGGCGATAGTTGCGCGCCATGGCATCGCCGATGCCATCGGTCGGAAGGCGGGGCGGCAGCCAGAGCGCGAGCGCGGCGATCAGCAGGATTGCCGCGCCCGCTTCCATCGGCAGATGCAGGCGCAGGCCCACTGCGCCCGTGGCGAGGCACGCGCCCGCGATCAGCGCCGCGACCGTCCAGCGCCGCTCGCGCACCATGCGCGTCGCCACGGCGGCGATCACCGCCAGCATGATGGGGGCGCCGACGCTCGCGGTGCGATAGGGGATGAGATCGATCACGAGACGGATGGGCACGATCTCGACGAAGATCCAGCCGAACAGGCAGATAAGCGCATAGGCGATCAGCGTGGCGGCGATCAGCGTGCCGCGCGCCATGCCGCGATATTCGCGGACAGCCATCAGCACCACGGCAAGCGATCCGATCGCCGCTGCGGCGACGCTCTGCGGGTCGAAGCGGCTGGGCAGGAAATCGGTCGGATGCCGTTCCCAGACGAGGATGCGCAGATATTCGGCGACAGGCAGGCGGTCCGCGGCGGCGGGACTCAGCAGATACCATTGCGACAGGAAGGTCGCGCCGAACAGCGCAATGGCCAGCATCGTTGCGGGCTGGCGGAATATCGCCAGTTTCTCGTCCCGGTCATAGTCGACCAGCCAGATGAGCGAGGCGAATATCATGCCGTGCACGCCCACGAGCGGCTGAAAGAGTGTCGCAAAGGCGAGGATGACGAATCCGGGCGCCGCGCGGCGTTGCAGCATCAGCGTCCAGGCCCATGTCATTGCGAATACCGCAAACATGGCGGGCGAGGCATCGCCCCAGAGCCATTGCCAGCCCAGCGTTTCGGGAAGCGCGAACCCGGCAAACACGCCGAGCACGACGCCGACGCGCGCCGCGAAGGCATCGCGCAGCAGTGCGTTCAGGAAGAAATAGAGGACGATCGGCCAGAGCAGGCAGCGAAGCGCAGTCAGGGCCGCGAGCTGAACCGTGTAGTGGACGCCGGTCCATTGCTGAACAGTGCCAAAAACGGCGCCCTGCCATGTGTCGACGCCATAGCCGACGGTCGTGTTGCTGTAGAAATCGCCGGGCAGGAAATTCGGGTCGATCCAGCGTTCTATCGCGGGATAGCCGTCCAGCGCCGGCCAGCCCCAGGCGATGAAGGTCTGCGCGAGATAGCAGAGCCCGCAAACCGCCAGCAGCAGCCAGGGCGTGGCGCCCTTGTCATGTTCGCCGCCGGATGCGGGCGGTGGTGTCGCGGGCGCGCTGTCTATCATCTGCCGAACCCGCCGCAGAGACGGTCCCCCAAGAATGAAACTGGTTTACAGGACATTTATTTGTGCTTTCAAGTCACAGCCCGGAAAAAGCAACGTAATTAACCCATTTTTCTGTTTCCCGGTCCATGAAGGGAAGGCCTTTCGACGGGCGCGGAAATCAGGAAATCGGGTGGTGAAGTCGAATTGCCTCATAGCCGCGCATTGTTAAGAGTTTGATATTGGCGAAGCGGGCGGACTTTCCCCCGGTATCTGGAGACGGCCGCTGATGACGTGCCAGGGACATTTAATGCAGTACGTCCGGTTTCTGCTCTCGGGCGGGGTGGCGGCGGCGCTGAA
>JBFXHW010000187.1:0-5912 GCA_050176605.1 Sphingobium sp.
CGACCAGCGTGTTCATGGCACGACCGGCGAGCTGCCGATCGTGCGCTTTGCCGATGAGGCAGGCGCGCTTCGCCCCTTGGGCGGCCGTGCGCCGTTCGGACAGCTGCGGGATCTGGTGCGCAAGGTTCACCCCGATTGCGCGATCGACCTCGACACCAACAGCTACTCGGTGCCGTGGCGCCTGGTTGGGGAGACCGTTCAGGTTGTGGTGCTGGCCGGCCGCGTCATCGTGCGCCATGCCGGCGAGGTCGTTGCCGATCACGCAGCCTGCGAGGGGCGACGTCAGCGGATTACCGATCGGGCGCACCTTGCGGGGCTGGTCGGCGCAGGTCCGATCCGGGATACCTTGTTAGTGCCCTTGCCGACATCGGCGCTGCTGCGGCCGCTCGCCGAATATGAGGCGGTGGCGGGAGGTAGCTGGTGATGACCCCGATCGATCACGAAGCGCTGGTGGCAATGCTGGACCGGCTCAAGCTCACGGCGATCCGCGACCAGCTCGACACCCTGCTGGATGAAGCGGCACGCTCGAAGATGACACTGCGCGAGGCGCTGGGCTTCTTCGTCCAGCGCGAAATCGCCAGACGCGATGAGCGGCGGATATCCATGGCAGGCAAGATCGCACAGTTCCCGTTTGTACGCGAACTCGACGGGTTCGAGTTCGATGCGCAACCCTCGCTGGACCCTGGGCAGATCCGCGAGCTGGCGACTTGTCGCTGGATCGCGCATGGCGACACAACGCTGCTTCTGGGGCCGCCCGGCACGGGCAAAACGCACCTCGCGGTGAGCTTGGGACGCGAGGCAATCCGGCAGAATTACTCGGTCCAGTTTGTTACCGCCGCAACGCTCGTGGCGATCCTGGCCAAAGCACATGACGATGGAACACTCGACAAGCAGTTGACCCAGCTCAGCCGGCCCAAGCTGCTGATCATCGACGAACTGGGCTATCTGCCGTTCGAAGCCAACGCCGCGCATCTGTTCTTCCAGCTGGTATCGCGCCGTTATGAAAAGGGATCGATCCTGATCACCTCAAACCGCTCGGTCGGGGAATGGGGAAGCGTGTTCAGCGATCCCGTTGTTGCCACCGCGATCCTGGATCGCCTGCTTCACCACTCAGCGGTAATCACCATCCGCGGAGACAGCTATCGCCTTCGCGAAAAGCGTCGATCCGGCCTTCTGCAGAAGGCCGGATCGACGCTTGAGACCAACGCAACCGCAGCGCAATGACAAGGGGTCAGTTCTTCAGTTCGCCCAAGGGGTCAAATCCTCGGTTCGCTTGACACGCCTGACCGGCAGAGTACCAGCTCAGGAGGTTGGCAAGGCTCGAGGAGTGATGACGAGACAGTCGATCGGCATGCCGTAAGCCCTGTGCTTGAAAGTGGGCGTCATGCCCGAACCAATTTAGAGTATCCGTGATGATCAAGCCTGAGATTGCTGCCAGCATCGGTCGGTCTTGAGCAAGGCATTTGCGGTCACGACGAGCTTTCGCATGACGGCGGTGATAGCGATTTTGGCGGGCCTTCAAGCGGGAGAACGCCTTCTCGATCGGGTTGAAGTCGGGGCTGTAGGGCGGGAGGAAGCGCAGCGATGCGCCTGCGGCCTCGATGAGGGCCTGCACCGACGCACGCTTGTGGCTCGACAGATTGTCCATGATGACGATGTCGCCCCGTCGCAGTTCGGGCACAAGGACCTGAGGCACGTAGGCCTCGAACCAGTCGCCGTTGATCGGGCCATCGAGCCCTATCGGCGCAACCATGCAGGTCATGCGCAGACCGGCGACCCGCGTGGTCGTCTTGCGATGGCCGTGAGGAAAGCCCATCCGCAGGCGCTCGCCCTTGGCGCAGCGGCCATGGCTGCGGGTCATGTTGGTCGCGGTCCAGGTCTCGTCGATGAACACGAGGCGTTGCGGCTCCAGATCGAGTTGGCTGTCGAACCAGTGCCGGCGCTGCCTCAGGACGTCGGGACGGTCTTGCTCGATCGCATGCCCCGTCTTTTTTCCGAGAGATGCCGTGGCGCACGAAGAAGCGGTGCAACGTACCGATCCCGACCGAAGCGCCGCGATCAATCAGCCGCGCCTGCATCTCGACCACGGTCATGTCGGCCTGCTCGGCAACCAAGCTCCGGATGAATGCGCCATGCGCCTCGATTCTGGCCGAGTGTCTGTCCCCACTACGAGGTCTGGCCACGGCTTGGCCATGCTCCCGCGCAAGTTGCCGCCAGCGGATCGCGCTTGATACGCTGACACCAAAACGGCCGGCTGCCGCCCGGCAGCTCAAGCCGCCATCAATCGCAGCGACAACCCTGTCTCGAAGGTCCTGGGAAAGAGATCGCGCCATCCATGCTGGCCTCCTGCACCAACAGGAAGTCTGATGATGTGGACGCCCCCGCACTGACCGACAGCGACTATACTGCCGGCTCCGAAAAGCAGGAAGAGGAGCGTTCACGATGACCATTACGACTTCAGGACTGGATTTGGCCGAGAGCGTGTTTCAAGCGCACGGCATTGATGAAGATGGCAACGCGGTGTTGGTCAAGAAGCTCTACCGCAAGCAGATGCTGCCGTTCTTCTCGAAGCTACCGCCATGCCTGATCGGCGTGGAAGCCTGCGGAACGGCCCATTACTGGGCTCGCACGCTCGCCGCGATGGGGCACGAAGTACGCCTGATCCCGCCATCTTATGTGAAGGCCTATGTCAAACGCGGCAAGAGCGACACGCTCGATGCCGAAGCGATCTGCGAAGCTGTGCAGCGCCCAACAATGCGGTTCGTGCCGGTCAAGTCCGTCGAGCAGCGGGGCATTCTCATGACCCATCGCGCCCGGTCCCTGCTCGTGCGCCAACGCACCATGCTTGCCAATGCGCTGCGTGCGCATATGGCTGAGCTTGGGTTCGTCGCCAACCCCGGCCTTGGCACCATCACAGCAACAGCGATTGCGGCAACGGTGACCGATGCCGAGCAGTTCTCATCGGGCAGGCAGTTCGCCGCCTGGCTCGGGCTGACACCGCAACAGCATTCCACCGGTGGAAAAACCAGACTTGGCGACATCTCCAAACAGGGCGACAGATACCTGCGTCGGTTGTTAGTTGTTGGGGCGACCGCCGTGATGCGCCACGTCAAGGACAAGCCAACGCCCATGGCCGACTGGATCAGGAAGCTCTCCGAGAAGAAGCCCTTCCTGCTCGTCTCCGTAGCGCTCGCCAACAAGCTCGCCCGGATCGCATGGGTCGTGCTGACCCGGAAGGAGGCCTATCATCCCTACGCACATCTGACCTGAACAACCCAGGTCACTCGAATTGGTAGTAGCAGTCGATGATGAGTGAAGATCGAGCCAAAGGTGAGGCCAACCCGCCTGATTCAATGCGCTTTAAACGCGCGCCAGTCTGATTAGGGACCTCACCGGCGGATTTCCATCAGGGCCAGCGGCAGACAGAATGCCGCACAAACAGGCCGGACATATGAAAGCTCGTCGTGACCGCAAATGCCTTGCTCAAGGCCGACCGATGCTGGCAGCAATCTCAGGCTTGATCATCACGGATACTCTAGCGGGAACGGCGTGCGCGGATCTCATCAAGGCCTGGTTGCAACAGCAACCCACTCGCGAGAGGCCGGATACATTTACGCAAACTGTCCATCGTCAGATCGCCGAAAGCTCTTGTGAACGCGGGGCGGACCATACATTTTTTGCGCTGATCTCCTTGAGCATGGCGTTATCGAGCATTTCGTCAGCCAAGAGAAGCGTCAGCCGGGCGCCTCCTACAGCGACCGCAGCCGCCCCGGATCGGAAACCTTCAGGCCCCATATTTGGCCTTCTACTTGCAGAACGTCGCTGAGTTGATCCCGTGACGGCGGCACACATCTGCTGTCGCCATCCCGGCCTCCTGCTCCTTCAATACTGCGATGTTCTGCCGCTCGCATTCATTTGGTCTCGCCCTCGAAGGGCACATTGCTGCAGGCGACCAAAAGCATTTCATGCGAATCCAGCGCTGGGAGAATGTAATCGAGATAGGCATGACCGCCGTCGGGGCGGGGCAGGTTCCGGAGTCGATCCCACTGTGCGGCAAGGCCGGGATCCAGATCGGACTGAAACGCGAATTCCCGCTCTCCGTTGAACATCTGTGCGAGCACATCGACCACGGCCGGGGATGCGGCGGCACGGTCAAGCATCTGCCCGAAATCCCTCAACCAGCCGCGAATCTGCCCGACATAGGGGTGCCAGGTCGGCTGCAGCGAAATCTGGATCCCATCGTAGAACCGGTACATTTCGGCGAGGACGTCATAGCCTTCCCCTTCTCCGGCGAACTCACGGACGATGGGTTCCACCCAATCCGCCGGTTCAGCCTCTGCCTCGGGAGAAACCACTGCAGCAATTGCTGCCCTAACCCGCTCGGGCTTCAAGGGCAGCGTGGTAATGCTGACCCCGAACGGACGCAGCGCATCTTCCACTGCATTGACCAGTGCGCCGGATACAGGAGCCGGAGCGCCTTCCCCCTTGCCTTTGGTGCCCAGTGGATTGTTTGGCGTAGGGACGCTGTGATCGTAAGTTTCGACGTGCGGCACATCGGCCGCGCACGGCATCATGTAGCCTTCAAGAGTGGTATTCTGGAGCTCACCGCGCTCGTTGTAGACATACTCCTCGAAAACGGTGTTGCCGATGCCCATCACGACGCCGCCCTGGACCTGCCCCTCGACAACCAGCGGATTGATTGGCGTGCCGCAATCGTCGACCACAACGTAGCGCAGAATCTTGATAACACCGGTCTCAGGCATCACCTCGACGACGGCACAGTGGAAACTCGCCCCGGTCATGTTGGGGACATTCTGGGGTTCGAAATATGCCGTGTGCTCAAGCCCCGGCTCGGTTCCCTGCGGGAGCTGGATCGGGCATTCGATTAGGTGGACGGCGACGGCGCGTAGCTGGGTCCGGATTTCCCGGTCCTTAACCCAGACGATCTCCCCATTCTCGAAGGTGAACTCGTCAGGTGAGGCATCGATGCCAAGGTCGTGTGCGGCGACCAGGCCTATCTTCTTCTTTAGTTCGCGCGCCGCCAGCACAGCCGCGCTGACGGTGTAGGAAGCCATGCGATTGCCGACGTTGCCCATGCCGTAAGGCGTGCTAAGCGTATCGCCATAGTCGAGCCTGACATCGTCGGGCGTAACGCCGAATTCATCTGCAAGAACTTGCGAAATGACCGTTTCATGGCTCTGGCCCGACGGAGGATCACCCACCAGCACGTGGATCTTGCCGGAATTGAGTACCTTGACCGTCGCCACACCGTATCCCGGCTTGCGTTGACGGGGAACATAGGCCTTTGACGATACACCGGAGCGCTCAGTCTCGCCGCCGAAGCCGAGACCGATGAAGCGCCCCTGTTCACGGAGCTTCGCCTGCAATTCGCGAACTGAGGCGACATCGATGGTTTCCACCAGCTTGTCGAAACCGCCCACAAAATCGCCACTGTCGAGGAAATTCCCAGTCGCGGTGACATAGGGAAACACGGTCACTAGATTCTTGCGGACCACCTCCAGCGGATCGAGATCGAGCTCGCGGGCGAGGCGGTTAATGGCGCCATCCATAGCCAGGCGCACCGGGAACGAGCCAAACGCCCGCGACGGCGTCAGGCACGGCTTGTTGGTGACAACACAAACAATCTCGATTTCGGCCTGGGGGATGTCGTAGAAGCTCGTGATCATGAAACAGCCGGCGCGCGGGTACATGACGCCCATGAAGACAGGCTGTTGCCCGTGGCCGATGTCAGTGATGCAGCGGTCACGAAGGGCCAGGATCTTCCCATCGCTGCGCGCAGCTATCTGGATCTCGTGGATCTGCGCGCGTTCCTGGCCGACGCCTGCCCGGAAACTTTCCTCGCGCGATTCGACCCAGCGGACCGGACGCATGATATCCCGGGCCACCAAGGC
>JBFXHW010000188.1:0-5883 GCA_050176605.1 Sphingobium sp.
TAATCGAGATTGACGGCGACGAAATGACCCGGATCATCTGGGAGTGGATCCGTGAACGCCTTATCAAGCCATATCTCGATATCGATCTTCATTATTATGACCTGAGCGTCGAGGAACGCGACCGGACCGACGACAAGATCACCGTAGATGCGGCTAACGCCATCAAGAAATATGGCGTTGGCGTAAAATGCGCGACGATCACACCCGACGAAGCGCGCGTCGAGGAATTCAACCTCAAGAAAATGTGGAAATCGCCCAACGGCACGATCCGCAATATATTGGGCGGCGTGGTTTTCCGCGAACCGATTGTCATCAAGAATGTGCCGCGCCTCATTCCCGGCTGGACTGACCCGATCGTTGTCGGGCGTCATGCCTTTGGCGACCAGTATCGCGCGACCGACTATCTCGTTCCGGGTCCCGGCAAGCTGCGCCTCGTGTTCGAGGGCGACGATGGCACGGTTATCGACGAGGAAGTGTTCCGCTTCCCCGGATCGGGCGTCGCGATGGCGATGTACAATCTGGACGATTCGATTCGCGACTTTGCGCGCGCTTCCATGAATTATGGTCTTGGGCGCGGCTGGCCTGTCTATCTCTCGACCAAGAACACCATCCTGAAGGCCTATGACGGGCGCTTCAAGGACCTGTTTGCCGAAGTTTACGAGAGTGAATTTGTCGACAAGTTCAAGGCGGCAGGCATCGTATACGAACATCGCCTGATCGACGACATGGTCGCGTCCGCCCTCAAATGGAGCGGCAAGTTCGTCTGGGCCTGCAAAAATTATGACGGCGACGTTCAGTCCGATCAGGTGGCACAGGGCTTTGGCAGCCTGGGCCTCATGACTTCGGTGCTGATGACACCGGACGGCAAGACGGTCGAGGCCGAAGCGGCACACGGCACCGTCACGCGTCACTATCGCCAGCACCAGCAGGGCAAGGCGACATCCACCAACCCAATCGCTTCGATCTTCGCCTGGACGCAGGGTCTGGTCTATCGCGGCCGCTTCGACGATACGCCAGACGTCACGCGCTTTGCCGAAACGCTGGAGCGCGTCTGCGTCAAAACGGTCGAGGACGGCGCCATGACCAAGGATCTCGCATTGCTGATCGGTCCGGACCAGAGCTGGATGACGACCGAGCAGTTCTTCGAGGCGATCCGCGTCAATCTCGAGAAGGCGATGAGCGAGGGGAAATAATCCCCGGACGCGTAGGTAATACCGAAACGCCTGCGATGAAAATCGCGGGCGTTTTTATTTCGGCCGCCGGATCATTTCGGCAATGACACGCCTGCATCCACCTGATTATGTGGGGCCATGGCGATGGAAGTGCATTCTGATGGACTGAGCGACACTCTGGTCATCCTGGGCGCGGCTGGCCTCGTCATTCCGACTTTTGCGCGCTTCCGCATCAGTCCGGTCATCGGATTCATTCTTGTCGGGCTGGCGGTGGGACCATCGGGGCTTGGTGCACTCGTCAGCCAATATCCATGGCTATATCACATCACCATCTCGAATCCGGACGCAATCGCGCCCTTCGCGGAACTCGGTATTGTCCTGCTTCTCTTCTCGATCGGCCTGGAACTCAGTTTCAAACGCCTCTGGTCGATGCGCAGTCTGGTTTTCGGCGTCGGCGCCATGGAGCTGCTGGGCTCCGCCGCGCTGATCGCGCTTGCCATGTATCTCGGCGTCACACACGGCGCCGCAGCTATCGGGTTGGGCCTTGCGCTTGCTCTTTCCTCGACTGCGCTTGTTCTTCCCATGGTTGGCACCCAGTCGCAGGTCGGACGCGCAGCCTTTTCCATGCTGTTGTTCGAGGATCTGGCACTCGTACCGATCATCTTCCTGCTCGGCGCTATTGCACCCAACGCTACCGACGATGGTCTGGGTAATCTGTTCAACACGCTCGTACTGGGCGGCGTGACAGTCGTCATCATGCTGATCGCGGGCCGCTTCATATTGCCCCGCATTTTTGCGCAGGCGGCACGTACGAAAAGCCCGGAGGTCTTCCTTGCGGCAAGCCTCCTTGTCGTCATCGTATCGAGTCTGCTTACCGCCCTGGCGGGACTCTCGCCAATCGTAGGCGCGCTGCTTGCCGGTCTGCTGATCGCCGAAACCGACTATCATGGCGAGGTCGAGGTCATGACCGCTCCGTTCAAGGGCCTCGCGCTCGGCGTGTTCCTGCTCGCCATCGGCATGAGTCTGGACATCGGCCTGATCTCCCGCCAATGGCCGCAACTGCTTGGCGCGATCATGGGCGTCGTTTTCGTCAAGACGCTGGTTACGGCAACCCTGCTACGCCTTTACGGCTCGCGGCGCGGGGTAGCGGCGGAGGCGTCCGTATTGATGGCAAGCCCGTCGGAAACCACGCTGATCGTCCTCGCGACTGCTTCGGCCGCGCAAATCATAGACGCCGAGACCGCCGCGTTTTGGCAGATCGCAACCGCAATTGGCCTCACGCTGACACCATTGCTGGCCCGCATCGGCCATGACATTGCGCGCCGGATCGAACTTTCGTCCTCCGATGATGAATCACTCCTGTCGCCTTCCGGTCATGACGAGGCGTTGACCATCGTCATCGGGTTCGGCCGGGTCGGCCGCATGGTGAGCGACCTGCTGAACAGCCATAATCAGCCGTTCATCGCGGTGGAGTCCGACCCGGATGTCGTCGCCTATGCACGGCGGCGCGGATATCCGCTGGTGTTCGGCGACGTCACGCGGCCAGAGATGCTCGATCGGCTGCGGCTCGGTCGGGCGCGGGCTCTGATCCTGACAATGGATGACCCTGTGCTGTCCGTCGCGATTACACGCCGCGTGCGCGCATGGATTAGCAATCTGCCGATCATCGTGCGCGCGCGCGATACGGAACATGCCGCCGAGCTTTACAGGGCCGGCGCTACCGAAGCCGTGCCGGAGACACTCGAAAGTTCGTTGCAACTAGCCGAAACAGCGCTGGTCGAACTGGGTGTGGCGATGGGCCATGTCATCGCTTCCGTGCACGAGAAGCGCGAATCGCTGCGCGAAGGCATCAAGGAGCAGGCCAATCTTGAAAACGCGCCGAAGCTCAGGCATCTGCGTCCCGACGAAGCAGGCTGATATCGATGGATTTTTATTCCGACAATGCCGCTACCATATGTCCGGAAGTCATGGCCGCATTGCAAGAGGCCAATGCGGTTGACCTGCCATATGACGGCGACAAGCACAGCGGGAGGCTGAGCGCCGCCTTTTCAGAGCTGTTTGAGAAAGAGGTGACGGCTTATTGGGTTTCCACCGGAACGGCCGCCAATGCACTGGCCCTTGCGGCCTTGTGCCCGCCTCATGGCGCCATTATCTGCCACCGCGAAGCGCATATCCAGAATGACGAGTGCGGTGCGCCGGAATTCTATACTTATGGTGCCAAACTTCTGCTGGCGGATGGTCCTGGCGCGAAACTGACACCGGACAGCATTGAAACAGTGATGCGGTCAGTGCCGGACGATGTCCACCGAGCTCAACCGCAGGCAATCTCGATCACCAACGCGACCGAATACGGCCAGTGCTACCGGCCCGAGGAGGTCGCCGACCTCGGGCAACTGGCGCGCGACCATGGTTTGGGATTCCACATGGACGGCGCCAGATTCGCCAACGCCGTCGCGTTCCTCGATTGCTCGCCAGCCGACCTGACATGGAAAGCGGGCGTCGACGCACTCAGCTTCGGGTTCGTCAAGAATGGCGGCATGTCAGCCGAGGCGCTGATCTTCTTTCGACCGGACCTTGGCACTCACACCGGATACCGGCGCAAGCGTGCGGGACACCTGCTTTCAAAAGGCCGTTACAGCGCCACGCAGATACTGGCGATGCTGCGGGACGATGTCTGGCTCCGCAACGCGCGCACGGCCAATTCTGGCGCGCAGCAGCTGGCTCAGGCAGCGGGCGGGCGGCTGGTCTATCCAATTGAGGCGAACGAGATTTTCCTGACCATGACGCGCGATGAGGCCGCCAGCCTGCGCGCTATGGGCTTCGGGTTTCACAACTGGGCGGAAGGCGAGGAGCGCTTTGTCGTTTCCTGGGATCAACCGCAGGAGTCGATCGACCGGCTCGCGGACGCTCTCTCTGCTCTCTAACGCCGCCAGCGCCCAAGCGTGATGCCGATCGATTCGCCGCGCTCTGACAGCGCGAGCTTCACGATTTTCACCTTCGCATGGCGCACCTTGTCGTCCTGAAGGAAAATCGTGTCGATGATATGATCGGCCACAGCCTCGATCAACTTGAAATGGCGATCCTTTGGCAATGCCTCGGTCGCCGCATGTTTTATGTCCATATAATTCTTGGAATGCGAAAGCGACGTTTCGGGGCCGTAATGGTCCTCGATCTGAAGCAAGGCCTGCACCGAAATGCGCAACGGCTGAGGCAGGTGCGTTTCTTCCGAATAAATGCCTGTCAATATGTCGACATGAAGGTCGTCGACCTCCAGCACCAGAAAATCGTCTCGCGCCTCAATCGTCATGTCCATTACTGATCCCGTTTCGGCACTCTCTGGCACCGATTTTGCTTTTCATTTGCCCTGATGACGCTACATCGCGCCGCTCCGGGGCGCTCATGCCCGTTAAAGGACAGAACCGCAAGCGTGCCGACCCTCACTCCTCTCGCCGAAATGCCGGATCGGGATATCGAAGCTATACTCGATGCCGCCTTCGGCACGGACAGGCACCTCAGGACCGCCTACACCATCCGCATCGGACTGCACTGGCTGCCGTCCTTCAGCTATGGCCTAAGAGATGCGGCCGGCCGCTGGCTCGGGCTGTTGCAAAGCTGGCCGGTACAACTGAACGGCGACGATGGCGTCAGGACGCCGCTGATGATGGTAGGACCCGTCGCCGTCTTGCCGGAAGATCAGGGCGAGGGGTACGGCATCATGCTGATGGATCAGCTCGTCATCGACGCGGACCGGAACTCGTCTGTTCCCCTGATGATGATAGGCGATCCCGAATATTATGGTCGCTTCTGGGCATTTTCCGCCGACGCGACATCCGGCTGGCGTGCGCCCGGGCCCGTCGATCCCCGCCGACTACTCATGCGGCCGGTTCGCGGTCATGCTATCCTGCCCGCGCTTTCGGGCATTCTGGGGCCGCAAGCGGACTGAGTGGCGTCAGGCCAGCGCGCCGTGGCAATGCTTGTAGCGTTTGCCCGATCCGCACGGACAGAGCGCATTGCGGCTGATGTCCATACCCGCATAGGGGTTCGCTTCCGCCTCGCCGCCGGCGCCGATACCGGGAATGCGCGTGGTCAGGAATCCTCCCTCATTAATTCCGCCCTGTTCATCCGAATAATTGGTGATGAAATCGGGCAGTGTCGGCAGTTCCGGCACCTCGGGTGGCTGCTGGAACTCGAACTGAACGCGGGCGATGGTCTGCGTCACATCGTCGCGGATATTGGAGAGCATCCTTTCGAACAGCGCGAAAGCTTCCGCCTTATATTCGTTGATCGGCGTCTTCTGGGCATAGGCGCGCAGGTGCACGACCTGCCGCAACGCGTCGAGCGTGGCAAGGTGCTCCTTCCAGTGGTGATCGAGATTCTGGAGCAGGATGCTCTTTTCGATACCATGCCAGCTTGCTGCGTCGATCGCCGCGACCTTCTCCTCGATCGCCTCGTCCGATAGCGCCGACAGGCGCTCCTCGATCATCTCCGGATCGACAGCATCCTCGTTTAGCCAGCCGTCGATATCCGGCTCCATATTGAGGATCTCCGCCACCCGTTGCTTGAGACCGGACACGTCCCATTGTTCGGGATAGGTGCCCGGCGGGCAGAAGGTACCGACGACGTCGTTCACCGTCTCGTGCCGCATGTCCTCGACCACATCGTTCACGGTCTCGGCGTCCATGATATCGCCGCGCTGCTCGTAGATCACCTT
>JBFXHW010000189.1:0-5845 GCA_050176605.1 Sphingobium sp.
AAAATTCCATGATTTCCGTGACCTTTGGACGATTAATACTTTCGTAACCGCCCTTCGCGCATTTTTCGAACGCCGGATATTTAGTTGCACAAGGGCAACAGTGCTGTGTCCAATTCAATTGGCGGGTGCGATTTTTCCTTGTGCGGCGCAAACAATCCGGCCATCACATCGGCGTTCACGGTGACCGGCCCAGCTCACGATAGGAGCATTTCAAAGAGGCAGCGACCGGAACGCAGGTGGGACGATCGGTTGATCGACTCTACGAAGGGAAGACTATCTATGCGTAATATCATTCTTGGCATGTCGGCGCTCGCGCTGGCAGCCGTTGCCACGCCTGCCTTGGCCCAGGACGAAGCGTCCTCCAGCGGCATCTCGATCAGCGCCAATGCTGGCGTGTACAGCGAATACCGCTTCCGCGGCGTCGGCCTGTCGAACGGCGACTTCGTGATACAGGGCGGCATCGACGCGAGCCATGACAGCGGTTTCTATGTCGGCACCTGGGGTTCTTCGCTGGGCGATTCTGACCCGCTGGCCTATGGTGGCACGGAAATCGACATCTATGGCGGCTGGTCCGGTGAAGTGACTCCCGGCCTGACGGTCGACGTCGGCGTTCTCTACTACTGGTATCCGAACTCGGCCGCTGGCGACTTCGATTACTGGGAGCCCTATGCGTCGGTCTCCGGCACGGTCGGACCGGTCGATGCGACCTTCGGTGTTGCCTATGCTCCTGACCAGGATTCGCTGGGCAGCTCGGACAACCTCTATGTCTACACCGATCTAAGCACCGGCGTTCCCGGTACGCCGCTTTCGGTCAGCGGCCATCTCGGCTACACCGACGGCTTTCTCACCTATACGCCCGACGGCAATGCCTGGGACTGGTCGCTGGGTGCTTCGGCGTCGCTGACCGAGAACCTGTCGCTCGGCGTGAGCTACACGGGCGTAGAAGGCGTCGGACTCAAGCATGTGACGGACGACGCGGTCGTCGTGAGCCTGTCCGCCAGCTTCTGATAGCCGGCCATATAGCAAAACAGGGGGAGGGGTCGCAGCTGCTGCTGCGGCCCCTTTTTCACGTCCGGTCAGTTTCCCTTGGCGGTTCGCGCGAATAGCGCGCGGTCGTCGGGTCCAAATCCGAAACGCCAGATGACCGCACAATATGCGGCCAATATGGCGGGAACTCCCACCAGCAGTTCCAGCCATTCAAAGTTTCGCGGAAGCGCGACGACAAGGCTGCCGACAATAACAGCCACGGCAGAAGCGGCAATCAGCGCCGGGCGCCACGTCGCAACACGATGCCGCAACACGCGCTGCAGCAGTTGCGACTTGACGACCGAACTCATTGCCAGCGCGATCGCAAGTGCCAGCGCCGGCGCCGCTGCTACAGCCTCCGGTCCATAGGCCGCACGGCTGACGAGCATGATGAGTGCGATGCTCAGCGCCGCCTGCAGCCCGATCATCCCCAGCGAGATCATGAGATTGCGATGTCGCGCGAGATAGACGAGCGCGCTTTCGCTGACCACGGCGGGCGCGGCCGCCACCTCCGCCGCCAGCAGACATCCAAGCGCGAGCGTGCCCGCAACGAATTGCGGGCCCACAAGCCCCATCACCGCCTCGCCCGGAATACCCAGCGCAAGGGAAATGCCGGCCTGCGCGGCCAATATCCAGAAGCCGACCTGGCTCACCTGTCGGGCGATCGCCGCATAATTGCGTTCGGCCAGATTGCGCGTGATGACCGGCCCCAATATCGGTTCGAAGCTGGTCTTGAGTTTCTGCGGCAGTGACGCCACCTGCTGCGCGACATAATAAAAGCCGACGACGGCGGGGCTGACAAACAAGCCGAGGATTGCAAGATCGAGGCGGCGCGACCCCCATTCCACCGCATCGGCGGCCGCGAGCGGCATATTGATTCGGGTCATCCGCCACAGCCGTCCGGGAACCGGCATCCAGCCACGCGGCCAGGTGAAATGGCGGCCGAGCGACCATAAAGCCGTTACAAGCGCCGCCAGCATGGACAACACATAGGCGAGGATGAGGCCGTCACGCAGCGAATAATAGGAAAACAGCCAAGCGGCGATGCTGATCGTCCAGGGCTCGACGACCGCGCGCGCGCGCACGGTCGCGGAAATATCATAGCGCCATGCACAGGCGGCCAGCGCGACATCCGCACCCGCCACCGCAACGACGATCAGCGGCAGAAGCCGGTCGAGACCGTTGAGGCTACTGTTCGGGAACATGGCCTGTGGAAAAAGCATGAGCAGACCCGCCGCCGTTACCGAGAACAGCACGGTCAGCACGAGGGCGTCGGCCAGCACATGGCTCTCGTCGCGCTTGGTCTGGGCAAGCGCACCTGCCAATCCGCGCTTGAGCCCGACGGTCGCCAGCTGCGCGGCGAACTCGACAACCAGGATGGCATAGGCAAAGCGGCCGAGCACCTCTGGCCCGTAAACGCGACCGGCAATGAAAAGAAAAGGCAGGCGCGCGGCAAGACGCAGGAGGAACCCGAACACATTTGTCCGCCCGCCCTTCGCCAGCGCGGCCAGATCCTTGTGCTCCCGAGCATCGCCCGACGGCTGGACAGCTTCCAAACCGTTCACCCCTACCCTATTTTTTCAGGATAATAGGCCAAGGCGATGCTCAAGTATATCGTCATTCGCTGCGCAATGGCCGGGCGAGCAGCGCCCCGATGGTTTCCGGCACCGATACGCCGCCCTCGATCAGCGCGCATACGCATTCGACGAGCGGCATGTCGACCCCGGCAGCGCGCGCGACGTCGCGCAGAACCGGCGCGGTGAAGGCGCCCTCCGCGACGGTCAGCCTGTTTCCCAGCAGCTCGGCTGCTGGCTTTCCTTCGCCCAGGCCCTTGCCAAGCGAGAAGTTGCGGCTGTTGGTCGACGTACAGGTCAGCACGAGGTCCCCCAGCCCGGAAAGGCCCGTGAGCGTTTCGGCCCGCGCGCCCAGCTTCATGCCAAGGCGCGACATCTCGGCGAAACCCCGGCTGATCAGCGCGGCGCGGGCGTTGAAACCAAGGCCCGCCCCTTCCGCAACCCCGCAAGCGATGGCCAGGACATTCTTGACCGCGCCGCCTATTTCCGCGCCGACCACATCGTCGGAAAGATAGGGACGGAACGTCGGCCGGGCGATCCGGTCGACCAGCCTTTGGCCCAGCTGTGGATCGGCACAGGCAAGCGTGACCGCGCCGGGAAGTCCTGCCGCGACCTCATGCGCGAAGGTCGGCCCGGACAGGACGGCAACCGGTGCAGCGCGAAGCACATCCTCCGCCACCTGCGACATCAGCTTGCCGGTTCCCGCCTCTATCCCCTTTGCGCAGAGCACGAGCGGTATATCCGGCCGGGGCAGGTCACCCAATATGCCGCGAACATGCTGCGCCGGCGCGACGATCAGCAGCGCATCGCGATCGCCCAGATAGGCGAGATCGGACGTGGCCTCGATTACTGGCGAGAGCGCGATACCCGGCAGATAGGCCGCGTTGGCGTGATCGCGATTGATGTTCTCCGCGACATGTCGCTCGAAAGCCCACAGGCGCACAAGTTCGCCATCCCCGGCCAGCACCTGCGCAAGCGCAGTGCCCCAGGCTCCCGCGCCGACCACTCCCATCTTCATGGCATCGCCTCCCCGCTTGCCGTCATGCCTTCACTCCGGCGCCCCGTGCCCGTTCGGCATCCGGATCAAGCGGCCAGCGCGGCCGCGCGGCCGTCTCCAACGGATCGACGAAACCCAGGCCAAGCCGCTCGACGCCAGCCCAGCCGATCATCGCCGCATTGTCGGTGCACAGCCAGAGCGGCGGCGCAACGAAAGGCAGGCCGCGACTCTCCGCCAGCGCGGACAGGGCGCCGCGAACGCCCGCGTTGGCGGCGACTCCACCCGCCACGACCAGCGCCGTGACAGCGTCGCTCCTGTCGAGCGCACGCTCAGTCCGGTCGACAAGGCAATCAACGACTGCCTGGCTGAAACTCGCGGCGATATCCTCGACCGACCAGCGCCCCGTATCGCGGGCGCGCAAGACGGCGCTCTTGAGGCCCGCGAAGGAGAAATGCGGCTCCGCGCTTCCGGTGAGCGGCCGGGGCAGAGGAACCGTCGCTGGATTACCCGCCTGCGCCGCCTGCTCCACCGCCGGGCCTCCGGGATAGCCGAGCCCCAGCATCTTCGCCGTCTTGTCGAACGCCTCGCCCGCCGCATCGTCGATCGTCGTCGCCAACCTGCGATATCGGCCGACGCCTTCGACACGCAACAACTGGCAATGGCCACCCGATACCAGCAGCAGCAGATAGGGAAAGGCAAGATCGGGTTCGACGAGACGCGGCGAAAGCGCATGCCCTTCCAGATGATTGACCGCGATCAGCGGCTTGCCCGCCGCGTGCGCCAGCGCCTTGCCCGTGACCAGCCCGACCATCACACCGCCGATCAGGCCCGGACCGGCCGTGGCAGCGACCGCGTCGACGTCCGCGAGACCGAGACCAGCCTCCCCGAGCGCCGCGACGACCAGCGGCATAAGCGCCTCCGCATGTGCCCGAGCGGCTATCTCCGGCACGACACCGCCATAGGGGCGATGCGCTGCCTCCTGCGTCGCCAGCTTGTGGGCAAGCACCACCCGCCCTTCCGTCACAAGTGCGGCAGCGGTTTCGTCACAACTTGATTCAAGGCCGAGGACGATCGTCATTGGGCCTTGCTCTAGTCGCCAAGCGGGCTAGAGGAAAGGCCATATGAGCAAAGGCTTCCCGCTTGATCGGCCGCTACGCCTCGGCACCCGCGCCTCGCCGCTGGCGATCGCACAGGTCGAACTTGTCAAGGCGGCGCTGCTGAGCGCCCATGGCTGGGCAGATGGCGATATCGAGATTCTACCCGTCACCGCGAGCGGCGACAGGATACTCGACCGGCCGCTCGCGGACATTGGCGGCAAGGCGCTGTGGACCAAGGAACTGGACCAATGGCTGGCGGCCGGTGAGATCGACGCCTCCGTCCATTCGATGAAGGATGTTGAGACGATTCGCCCGGACATGTTCGTCATCGCCGCGATGCTGCCGCGCGCCGACGTTCGCGACGTGTTGATTGGGGCGGCGTCTATCGCCGACATCCCCTGGGGCGGCAGGCTCGGCACCAGTTCACCCCGCCGGTCGGCGCAGATCCGCCGCTTGAGACCGGACCTTTCGATCTCTCTGTTCAGGGGCAATGTCGCGACCCGGCTGGGCCGCCTTCAGGCCGGCGAGGCAGATGCAACCCTGCTGGCCCGCGCCGGGCTGGTGCGGCTGAACCGGACGGATATCGGCGTGCCGGTACCGGTCGACCAGATGCTTCCAGCCCCGGCGCAGGGAGCGATCGGCGTGGAGGCCCTGACCGCCAACGCCGCGGTTCGTGAACTTCTGTCCGCGATCGACGATGGCGTGACCAGCGACTGTGTCCGCGCGGAGCGCGCGGTCCTGCTTGCGCTGGGCGGTTCATGTCACTCGCCCATTGCCGCGCTGGCGACGAGGGCGGGCGACTCCATCCGGCTACGTGCCGAAATCCTCTCTCCCGACGGCAGCGAGGTTCATGGCGAAGACCGTCTGATTGGCCGGACCGACCTTCGTGCGGCGGAAGAACTGGGAAGCGATCTGCTGGCAGGAGCAAGCCCGGCACTGCGACGACTCTTCGCGCCATGAGCTGCACCGTCCTTATTCTCCGGCCGCAGCCGGGTGCCGATGCCACGGCGGGACGGGCAAAGGAATTGGGGCTGGAACCGTCGATCTATTCGCTGTTCGCGACCGAACCGCTGGCATGGACCGCTCCCGATCCCGCCGGTTTCGATGCCGTCCTGCTGACCAGCGCCAACACGTTGCGCCATGGCGGCATT
>JBFXHW010000190.1:0-5844 GCA_050176605.1 Sphingobium sp.
TGGTCAGACAGCAAGGCTCCGGCGACGCAGGCTTCAACAGCGCGAAAGGAGGTGATCCGATGTCTCATGGTTCAGCAAGAGGGTCGGACAAGTCCATTCGGGGAATGCGCAGCTAAGTGGCGAACATGCGCCACCTTGCCGGTTCTTCCGATTTCGCGGATGACATGAACGCCTGACCGGCGGATTTCCGGCAAGCAAAGCGCGAACCACATTTCCCGAACAGGTCAGCCTCCGACCGCTGACCATGTCATGACGGGCCGTCGGAGCATCACGCGATGCTCTGGCGGCCCCTCTCATTTTCGCGCAAACCCTATTTTCGCTTCCGCCGCTCCGGACCCTTGTAATCCACGCCGGAACCGGCGACGCGGCGATCATGCCGCAACAACACCTGACCAAGCCAGCCGGTGCGGACATTCTCCGCATCCGCTACGGCCTGCAGCGACCCAAGCTCCTCATATCGGCGCTTGAGCCGCGCGGCTTCGTCGATGGAAACAGGCTTGGAGAACATGGTCAGACTCCGGCTGCGCAGGGCCTGTAAAAACTGCATCCGGACGAGTTAAGGGCGGGTAAAGGAGGCCTCCGGCATGTTGCCTTGCAGCATGAATACTTGTGTCGCCCGTCCTAAGCCCGTTACAACCGGGTCGATGATTTCCCGTATCCTGCCCGTTCTCTTCGCGCTTTTCACCTGTCTTGCGATCCCGGCCCCGGCAGCTGCGCCCGCCAACCGTCCCACGCCCGGCTATGTGCGTGTTGCTATAGAAACGACGAAGGGCGTGATCATAGTGGCGGTGGACACGCGCCACGCCCCGAAGACTAGCGCCAACTTCCTCGCCTATGTCGACGACGGAAGGCTGGACGGCACCGATTTCTATCGCGCGGCGCGGCGGAGGACGGATCCGAAATTCGGATATATTCAGGGCGGCATCCGCACCAATCTGCGCCGGGCACTTCCGCCCATCCCGCACGAGCCGACCAGTCAGACCGGCATCCGCCACCTCGATGCGACCATTTCCATGGCGCGCAAGGACAGGCTGGGATCGGCAAGCGGAAATTTCTTCATTACGGTCGGTGCGACGCCCTTCATGGATCAGGAAGGCGCTTATCCGGGGTATGCCGCTTTCGGCCATGTGGTGGCGGGCATGGACGTGGTGAAGCGCATATTGGCGGTGCCGACCAGCGGCGGCGTCGGTCCGATGAAGGGGCAGTTGATCGACGATCCGGTCAAGATCGTCCGCGCCCGGCGGCTGGACGGAAAGCCCCAGCCGACCGGACGCGCCAAGGCATGGCTTATCTGGGAAAAGTGATTGCTCACCTGGTAGGCATCCAGCCTTCGGCCACCGCTCATCGTCCGGCTGGAATTGTTTGTCAGCCTGGGTTATAAGTCCGGCATGAGACTGGCCGGAAGCCAGCACAGCCGGAGGATTGCCTGTGATGTCATCTTTTGTTCGAGCGCACACCGGAAAGCAAAGCTGGCGGCGCAGGCTTGCCCTTCTCTGCGCCGGCGTGACGCTTGCGTTTACAGCATCCCTTGCTTCTGCTGCGGAACCGGAAACATCGACCCCGAGCTACGAATATGACCCGAGCTGGCCCAGGCCTTTCCCCAACAACTGGCTGATAGGCGACGTAACCGGTGTTTCCGTCGACCGGCACGATCATGTCTGGATTCTCCACCGGCCGTCGACCATGTCGAAATTCGATACCTTGGCCGGCAATGATCCGCCGACCGCCAAATGCTGCGTCGCCGCCCCGCCCGTATTGGAGTTCGATACCGACGGCACTCTTCTGAAAGCATGGGGCGGCCCGAAGACGACACCCGACTGGTTCGACACTGAGCATTCGATATTCGTCGACGCCGAGGACAATGTCTGGATTCTCGGTGCGGGCGCACGGGATGGGCAGCTCCTGAAGTTCACGGCCGATGGCAAGCTGTTGCTGAAGATCGGCAAGAAGGGCGAATTCGGGGCGGCGGACGATACCGGGATGCTCGGCAAGCCGACCGATATGGTTGTCGACACAAAGCGGCGCGAGATCTACGTCTCCGACGGCTATCGCAACAAGCGTGTCATCGTGTTCGATTCAGATACCGGCGCGTTCAAGCGGCAATGGACGGCGTTCGGCAGGAAGGTCGATCCTGCCTATTCCAGCACGCGCGGAGAGCAGACGGCGCACAAGACCGAACTCGACCTTTTCACCACAGTACACTGCGTCACGATGACCGCCGGCGAAATCTATGTCTGCGACCGCACCAACAACCGCATCCAGGTGTTCAAACCGGACGGAACCTATGTTCGCGCGTTGTTTTTCAACCGCAAGCTGGGCGGCCTTGGCTCCACATGGGACGCTGCGCCCGATCCACTCGATCCGGACCGGCTGCTCGTCCTCGACGGCAGCAACAGCGAGATCGGCGTGGTTGACCGCAAGACGGGTGCGGTGATCGGCAGCTATATGAACAAGGGTCGTTATGGCGGGCAGATGCACTGGCCGCATCAGTTCGCTTCCGACAAGGAGGGCCGCCTCTACATCGGCGAGGTCGACAATGGCGGGCGCGTCCAGCGCTTTGTTCCGGTCGCGGAAGCGGGGCAATGAAGCCCGGCATCAGGCTAGGCTGGGGCACGGCGCTGATGGCGCTGCCGCTTGTCCTGACGGGCCCTGTCCGTGCAGCCGATGACAAGGCGGCGGCGGGTGAACAGCCACCCCTGCGCGCAACCTATATCCCGAAGGAAGAGATCGACAGGGTCAACCAGACCGCGACGGGCACCGATCGCAACATCCGGGTCGTCGATATCGGCCACGAAAATTTCGCGATCGGTATCGTCCATCGCGGCCGGACGGTGGACGGCAGACAGGTCGATGCATCGCCCCCCCCGCCTCGGCCCTCCACACCCTGCGGCACCACGGTGGATGACCTTCCCGCCGGCGGATATCGGGGCGGGATCATCCATACCGTCCAGACGGAGGCCTACTATATCGTTTCCGGCGCCGGCACGATGTTCACCGACGGCCACCTGAAGAACGGCAAATTTTATGACCTTGCCGAACTCAATGGTCCCACCTGCATCGGTACCGCCTATGACGTGACCGTGAAGGCCGTCAAAAAAGGTGACATCGTCATTGTCCCGGCCGGCGTTGTGCATGGCTGGATCGATGTACCCGACCATGTCGATTATCTGAGTTTCCGGCCTTCTCCGGGTGTACTGAAGGCGGGGTGGGTCAATCCCGCTCTCGGACCGCAGGAACCATAGCCAGCCCGTCCTCCCCCAGAGGCGCGGATCCGGAGTCGCGCGCCAGCAGGCGGATGACGCCCCCGGCCATCACCAGCAGCACCAGCGCGAACGGCAGGCCCGTCACGATGGCTGCGGTCTGCAACGCTCCCAGCCCACCCGCAAACAGCAGGCCCGCCGCCAGCACGCCCATCGCCACAGACCATGTGATGCGCGGCGCGAGGCCAGCCTCATGCTGTCCGCCAGAGGCTATCATCGCGACGACCAGCGCGCCGCTGTCCGCCGATGTCACGAAAAAGGTCGCGACAATGATGATGGCGAGCGCAGAGAGCAGGCCGGCAAGAGGAAAATGATGAAGGAATGCGAACAACGCGTTGGGCATGCTCTCGGCCACAGCCTCCTGCAGCCCGCCAGCGCCGAAAAGTTCAATGTGAAGCGCGCTGTCGCCGAAAATGGTCATCCATGCGAAAGTGAAGAGTGTCGGCACGAGCAGTGTTCCGGCGATAAATTCGCGCACTGTGCGACCATAGGAAATCCGCGCGATGAAGATGCCGACAAAGGGTGACCAGCTGATCCACCAGGCATAATAGAATATCGTCCAGTCGAGCTGCCACCGCTCGCCGGTATAGCTCTCCGTCCAGGTCGAGAGATACACGAATCGCTGAACATAATAGCCCAGATTCTGGATGAAGGCGTCGAGCAGGAACACTGTCGGCCCCACCGCGAATACGAACAGCGCAAGGCACAACGCCAGTATCATGTTCATTTCCGACAGCAGCTTGATGCCGCGCTTCAGGCCCAGCGCGACGGAAATCGTCGCCAACCCGGTCACGAAAGCGATGATGACGATCTTGGCGGCGATGCTGTCCTGCGCGCCGAACAGCTTGGCAAGCCCGGCGTTGATCTGCGCCGCGCCGAGGCCAAGCGAGGTCGCAACGCCGCAGACGGTGGCGACGATCGCAAGAATATCGACGAGATCGACAACCGGCCGGGGCAACCGGGGCCAGAGCTCGTGGAGGAAGGCGCCGATGCTGAAGGTCTTGCCGCGATTGAACCCGACATAGGCGAGACCCAGCGCAATGACGGCATAGATTGCCCAGGCGTGAAGGCCCCAGTGCAGATAAGTGAGGCCCATCGCATGTTGCGCATTGCCTGCGATCGCCATCGGTCGCTCGGCATGCGGGTTGGAAAAATGCGTCAGCGGCGGATTGGCGAAATGCATGACCGGCTCCGCCACGCCATAGAAGACGAGGCCGATGCCCATTCCCGCGCTGAACAGCATCGCAAACCAGCCGGTAAGCGAAAACTCAGGCCTGGCGCCGGGACCCCCCAGCCGGACATTGCCCAGTCTCGTCATCGCCACGAAAGCGCAAACGACAAGCAGGACATTGACCGTCAGTACCAGCAGCCAGCCGAAATTTACGGTCGCCAGACGCTGTATCGTCTGGAACAGCGCCTCCGCGCGATGGAGGTTGAGGAAGGCGAAGCCGAGCAGGGCCAGGATACACCCGATCGCTCCATAGAATACGGTCGGATTGAAGCCGGCGTCGCGCCCCGGTCCGAATCTCGCCATGCCGCAATTCTCCCCCGGAAGTTATCGCGGCTATTCCGCCTTGCGATAGACCATGATCGCCCAGCTCAGATTGCCATCGGCGGCACCCTGCACCCAGTGCCCCAGCCCCTCCGACATGCGATCGACGAACGCCTGCGGAAGGCCAAGCTCATCCTTGCGTGCGAGCATGTCCTCGCGGATGCGCCGATAGTGGGTGCCGAGCTGATGCGACAGCACCTCTGTCTCCACTTCGGCAAATCCGCGCGCGATCAGCGCCTTCCGGTAAAAGCCGATAGAGGCCAGATCCGGCAGGTGAATGCGGTCGTAAATCGGCTGAAGCACGGCGAGGTCGCTCAGGTCATCGGCCTGCATCGGATCGTGAAAGATGAACAGCCCGCCGGATTTCAGCACCCGCGCCACTTCGTCGAGCACGGCCTCGCGATCCGGTGCATGCAGGATCGCGTCCTGGCTCCAGGCGATATCGAAACTCTCATCCGCGAACGGCATCGCGTCGAACGAGCCGTCGATCACATCGACCCTGCCGGAAAGGCCTGCGGCTTCGGTCAGGTCGCGATTGCGCTCGTTTTCGACCTCTGAGAGGTTGAGACAGGTGACATGCGCGGCATGCTCGCCCGCCAGCACCCGCGCCGCGCCGCCATAACCCGCGCCGAGATCGAGCACCTTCCTGCCCTTGAGCGGGCCCAGCTTCCCGGCCATATGGTCGACCGTCCTGCGGCTCGCCGTGCGAATATCACCGGTCCCGTCATACAGACCGATATGGATATCCTCACCGCCCCAGATATTGCTGTAGAAGCCGTCGGCTTCCTCGCTGTCATAATAGTCGCGCGCGACAGCGACACCCTCGGCGACCTCCGCCACGTCACTCGTCCTCATAGGTCTTCTCAGCGACATGGACAAAGAAATCCGGGTTGGCTTCCTCGCCTTCCTCCTGAAAATCCCCATAGCTGTGGATTTTGCGGAATCCCGCGTCGTGCAGCAGCCCGCGCAGATATTTCTTACGCAGCGGGAACATGTTGAGGTTGTGGGACGAGCCGTCGGGGAAGCGATATT
>JBFXHW010000191.1:0-5805 GCA_050176605.1 Sphingobium sp.
CTCTTCCGATCTGGCGTCACGCTGAAGGCCGTGCTGTTCGATCATGTCGTGATCGATCGCGGGGGCGTGGAGGAGACGCTCTTCCTCGACCAGTCGCAGCCGGTAGCGCCGGTAACGCCTTCCGCAGCGTCGGAGGCGGAGGCTGCGCCGAACCCGTCCCTTTCGGCGGCGGGTGCGATCGAGATGCTCAAGGCCGGGATCGGGCTTGCACCCCGCCTCGCCAATGGCCGCATCACCGGCCTGGTCGTTTCATCGAAGGGACCGGGCTTTGCCGCCGCCGGCTTCCGCGAGGGCGACATCATCACGAAGATCGGCGACCGGCCCGTTGGATCGGCAGGTGATCTTTCAGCCTTACAGCAAATGTTGGTGCCGGGCGCCCGCATCGGCCTGACGGTCGAACGCGGGGCCAGCGAGGTGCCCATCGCAATATTGGTGCCAGCACAATGAAGAACAGGTTTTTCCGGATCACTACCGCGCTTGCGCTCTGCTGCGTCACCGCCATGCCTGCCGCCGCGCCCGCGCAACAGACGCTCAATGTACGCGATGCTGATATCCGTGCCTTCATTCAGGATGCAGCACGCGTGACCGGGCGGACGTTCATCATCGACAATCGCGTGCAGGGCAAGGTTTCCGTGGTGACGGACCGGCCGCTGTCCCGATCCGAATATTTCGAGATATTCCTGTCCACCCTGCGCGCCAACGGCCTTGTCGCCGTGCCTGCGCCGGGCGGGGCCTATCGCATCCAGCCATCCGACGGCGCGGCCGGGCAGCCCAGCGCCGTGGGGCGCGCCAGCAACCGCAACCAGTTCGTGACCGAGGTGTTCCGCCTGCGATCGACCGATGCCGCGTCGGCGCTGGAAACGCTACGACCGCTGGTCAGCAAGGACGGCTCGGTGACTGCCAACCGGTCGGGTAACAGCATCGTCGTGGCGGACTATGCCGACAATATCGCCCGCATTCGCGATGTGCTGTCGCGGATCGACCGGGACAGCGCGGCGATCGAAATGGTGACGCTCAAAAATGCCGGCGCGCGTGAGGTCGCGGCGTCGCTGCAGGCGCTGATGGCCGGCGGCGGCGAAGGCAATGTCGCGGCGGCCAATGTGGTCGCGGTCGACGCCAGTAACAGCATCGCCCTGCGCGGCCAGCCCGGGGCCGTCGCCCGGCTGGCGCAGATGGCGCGCGATCTCGACCGGCAGGCGGCGAGCGGGACTGAGATCCGGGTCTATTGGCTGGAACATGCCGAGGCCGACAAGCTGGTGCCGGTGCTGCAGCAGCTTCTGGGGCAGGGCGGCACGGCAACGCTGGCCGACAATGGCGGCGGAGCGGGCGGCGGAGACGCGCCGGCCAAATCGGTCGCCGTGCCTTCGTCCGCGACATCCGGGTCCGGCATCGCGACGCGCGGTCCCGCCGTCGTCACCCGTTATGAGGGCGCGAACGCGATCATCGTCGCCGCCAATGCTGATGTGCAACGCATGGTAGGCGAGACGATCCGCCAGATCGACACCCGCAGGGAACAGGTGCTGGTCGAGGCGATTATTGTCGAGATCAGCGACGCCGCGGCGAAGAAACTGGGCGTGCAGTTCCTGCTCGGTAACACCAACACCGGCTTTGCCGCGACCAATTACAGCAATGCTGAGCCCAATATCCTCACGCTGGGCGGTGCCTATGCCGCGAACAAGCTAGGCACGCGCACGACTACGGTGACCGCGCCCGACGGGACGGTGACGAAAACGGAGGAGCGGGAGAACAGTCAGCTTGCCAGCACGTTGCAGCAGGCGGCGGCCGACACGCTGCTCAACGCCGCGGGCGGTTTTGGCGGGGTGGCGACCAACTGGGGCAAGAACGGCTTCTTCGGTGCGATCATCAACGCCGTCAAATCGGATACCGACAGCAATATCCTCTCGACGCCATCCATCATGACGCTGGACAACCAGAAAGCGTCCATCCTTGTGGGCCAGGAAATACCGATCACAACCGGAGAGACGCTGAGCCAGAATTTCGATAACCGCTTTCGCACTGTCCAGCGCGAGAAGGTCGGCATTCAGCTCGAGGTGCGACCGCAGATCAATGCGGGTGGCGAGATCAAACTGTTCCTGCGACAGGAAGTTTCGAGCATTGCAGGCCCGGTCAGCAACGACAACAGTGAATTGATCCTCAACAAGCGCGAGATCGACACGGCGGTAACGGTCGACGATGGCGAGATACTGGCGCTGGGCGGCCTGCTCGACGACAATGAGAGGAAGACGATCGAACGCATCCCCCTCCTGTCCGATATTCCGGGCATCGGCGAACTGTTCAAATCGCGGTCGAAGAGCCGAACCAAGACCAATCTGATGGTGTTCATCCGCCCGACGATCCTGCGCAGCAAAGAGGATGCCGCGCAGATGACAGCGCAGCGTTACGGCTATATCCGTGGCCGCCAACTGCTGAGGAATCCGGACCAGGAGCCGGCGCTCGACGAGCTGGTGCGCGACTATATGGGCGCCGTGCCGCCGGGTACTGTCGCCGTGCCTCAGCCCAGCGACGAGGTCGTGCACGGCGGGGTCGAGACGCCGGAGGTCCGGCAATCGAAGACGGTCGTGAAGCCGGTCGAGCTGCCGCCGTCGGAGACGGACGGCCAATGAGCGAGGAGCGGGAACCCGGTCTCGCGCCTGACGCAACGGAAGAGGGGCTGCCCCCCATTTCGCCGCTACCGCCACCGCGAGCGGTGGATATACCCTATTCCTTCGCGCGGGCACATGGCGTCGTGCTGACCGGGCAGTCGCCCGACGGGCGGACGCTGGTCGCGTTTCGCGAAGGCGGTGACCCCGCAACACTGCTGGAGGTGCGCCGGCATCTCGCGCAGAGCTTCGATGTCGATTTCGTCGACGGCGCGACCTTCGACCGCCATCTGTCCAACCATTATGCGATGGACGGCAGCGCCGCCGCCATGGCGGGTTCGATGCAGGTGGGCGAGGATGATCTCGACCTGATCGCGGGCAATATCCCTACGGCGGAGGACCTGCTCGACAGCGCCGACGATGCGCCCGCCATCCGCCTGATCAACGGCATCATCGCCGAGGCCGCGCGGCAGGGCGTGTCCGACATCCATATCGAGCCCTATGAGACCGGCCTCATCGTGCGCATGCGCATCGATGGTGTGCTGCGGGAGACATTGCGCATGCCGCCGCATGTCGCACCGGTGCTGGTCAGCCGCATCAAGGTGATGGCGCGGCTCGACATCGCCGAGCGGCGCGTGCCGCAGGATGGACGCATAGGCCTGACGCTGGGCGGAAAACTGCTCGATGTGCGCGTTTCTACCCTGCCGAGCCGCGCGGGCGAGCGTGTGGTGCTCCGCATCCTCGACAAGGAGAATGCGGGCCTGTCGCTCGAAGTGCTGGGCATGAACGAGACTGCCGACCGGCTGTTCCGCGAGGCGCTGCATGAGCCGAACGGGATCATCCTCGTTACCGGCCCCACCGGATCGGGCAAGACGACGAGCCTCTATGCGGGCCTGCGCGAGTTGAATGACGGCAGCCGCAATATCCTGACGGTCGAAGACCCGGTTGAATATGCGATCGAGGGTGTCGGCCAGACACAGGTGAACGCCAAGGTGGGCCTGACCTTCGCGGCGGGGCTGCGCGCGATCCTGCGGCAGGACCCGGATGTCGTCATGGTCGGCGAAATCCGTGACCGCGAGACGGCCGAGATCGCGGTGCAGGCGTCTCTGACTGGACACCTCGTCCTCTCGACGGTCCATACCAATGATGCCGTTGGAGCGATCACGCGCTTGCGCGACATGAAGATCGAACCTTTTCTGCTTGCCTCGACCCTGCGCGCAGTGGTCGCGCAGCGGCTGGTCCGCCGCCTGTGCCCGAGCTGCCGCGAGCCGGTGCAGGCCGACAAGTCCGCCTGCGCGCTGCTCGGGCTCGATCTGGGCACGGTCGTGTATCAGGCGAAGGGATGCAAGGATTGCGCCCAGACCGGTTACAAGGGCCGCATCGGCGTGTTCGAGTTCATCCGCATCGACGACACGATCCGCCGCCTGATCAACGAGGGCTGCGACGAGGTAATGATCGCGAGACAGGCCTTCCTGAATGCCCCCAATCTCGGATCTGCGGCGCGGGCGCTGGTGCGAGCTGGCGAAACCTCTGCGGAAGAGGCGATCCGCATTTCGCGGCGCGAAGAGGCCAATGCCTGATTTCGACTATCTGGTGATTGACCCGGCCGGGCGGGAAAAGGCCGGCCGTGTACGCGCGGAATCGGCCGAGCAGGCGAGAGCGCAGCTTGATGCGCGCAGGCTCTTCGTCGTGCGGCTGGAAGCGGGTGCATCCTCCGGCGGAGTGGCGCGGGGCAAGGCGCTGCTGTCGCTTGGCGGCCGAAAGCTCGCGCACAAGGAACTGACGCTGTTCACGCGGCAGCTTTCGACGCTCGCGCAGGTCAGTCCGCTGGAGGAAGCCCTGCGGACTATCGGCCGCCAGAGCGAGCAGGAGCATGTGCGGGCAATCGTTGCTGCCGTGCATGCAGGCGTGCTGGAGGGGCGGCGGCTGGCCGACGCAATGGCGACAGAACCGCGCAGCTTTCCCGCGCTCTATCGCGCCATGGTGTCCGCGGGCGAAAGTTCGGGCAGCCTGCCGGTAATCCTCGAACGGCTCTCGATACTGCTCGAACGGCAGGCGGCGATCCGTTCCAAGATGCTGACGGCCATCGCCTATCCGTCTGTGCTGGCCGCCTTCGCCGTGCTTGTCGTCGTGGCACTGATGATGTTCGTCGTGCCCAAGGTGGTCGAACAGTTCGACACGGTGGGCCAGGCGTTGCCACTGCTGACCCGTATCGTCATCGGTGTATCGAACCTGCTTGCCGGATGGTGGTGGCTGATCCTTGCGCTGCTGGTGACCGGCGGGCTGGCGGGGTGGTGGATTCTGAAGCATGAGGGGCCGCGCACGGCGTTTGATGGATGGCTGTTGCGCCTGCCCTTCATCGGGCGGTTGATCCGCGATCTCCACGCTGCGCGCATGGCGCGCACGCTCGCAACGATGGTGGCGAGCCGCCTGCCTCTGCTTGACGGACTGGCACTGACCGCGCAGACCGTGCACAACCGTGTGTTGCGTAACGCCAGTGACGGCATAGTTGAGGCGATACGTGGCGGCGGCAGCCTGTCGGCTGCGCTGCGCCGTGCAGGGGTTTTCCCTCCGCTGCTGGTATATCTGGCGGCGAGCGGTGAAAGCGCGGGGCGGCTCGACGAGATGCTGGAACGCGCGGCGGACTATCTGGAGCAGGAATTCGACAGCTTCACCGCTGCGGCGCTCAGCCTGCTGGAGCCGGTGATCATCATCGCCATGGGCTGCCTGGTCGCGGTCATCATATTGTCGATCCTGCTGCCCATATTGCAATTGCAGAGCCTTACGGGGCTTTGAGGAGAAACAAAGTGAAACTATCGAGCAATCGCCGCCCGATCGAGAACGGCTTCACGCCCGTGAGGCGTTCCGCCGAACACGGCTTCACGCTTGTCGAGCTGATGGTCGTCATCGTCATCATCGGCCTGCTGGCGACCATTGTCGCGATCAACGTGATCCCGGCCACCGACAAGGCGCGCGTCGAAAAGACGAAGGCCGACATCTCGACGATCGAGCAGGCGCTGGAGCAGTACCGGCTCGACAATCTGACCTATCCCGGTCAGTCCGAAGGACTGCAGGCGCTGCTGAGCCCGCCGCCGGGGCTCGCCCAGCCGGAGCGTTACCGTCGCGGCGGCTATATCAAGAAGCTGCCGGACGATCCCTGGGGCCGCGCCTATCATTATACGGTGCCAGGAAAGAAGGGGCCGTT
>JBFXHW010000192.1:0-5775 GCA_050176605.1 Sphingobium sp.
CTTAAATTCATCTGGCGGTTGCCCTCTCCGCTGGTCGGCTTGATACACTATCTGTCGGCCTTGCGGCTTTTAGGCAAGCCAATTTCGCATCAGTCCGTGACATCGGCACGCGAATGGTCGCGGCCCACGCAACTGTCGAGCCACTGCGCAACCGCCTCGATCCGTGCAAGACTCCGCATATCGGCATGGATGACCAGCCAGAAGCTGCGCGTGATCCGCACATGCTCCTCCAGCAATGGCTTCAGGCGAGTATCGCGCGCCGCCATGAAGTCGGGCAGGATTCCGACGCCGGCTCCATGAGCGATCATGTTGTGTTGCACATTGATACTGGTCGACCGAAGCTGCGCTTCCAATCCAGATTCCACCTCATCGAGATAATCGAGCTCTGGCGCAAATATGAACTCGGGAACATAGCCGACAAGTGCATGCCGGGCGAGATCACCGACAGAGGCAGGTTCGGCATGTCGGGCGAGATAGTCATGTGAGGCATAAAGCCGCAAGCTATAGTCACCCAGGCGCCGCACCGTAAGCCGCCCCCGCTGGGGACGGGCGAGCATGACCGCCATGTCCGCCTCCCGCCGTGAGGGATTGAGAAAACCCGACGCGGTAATGATATCGAGACCGATATGCGGATGTCGGTTGCGAAATTCGGCAATATGCGGCGCCAGAACCCATGTCCCGAAGCCTTCTGCAACGGACAGGCGTACCTGCCCCGACAGCGCCCGGCGTTCGCCGGTTACCTCCTCGATCCCCGCCAGCGCCGCGCTTTCGGCAGTCTCTGCGTGGCGCAGCAACGCCTGCCCTTTCGCCGTTAGCCGCCGGTCGTTGCCCGTTCCCTCGAACAGATCCGCCTCCAGAGTCGTGGCGAGCCGCGCAAGGCGACGCCCGATCGTCGTAGCATCGATCCCGAGCTGACGCGCGGCAGGCGCAATTCTTCGCCCGCGCGCTACCGCCAGAAATATCCGCAAATCATCCCAGTCGAGCGTCATGGGGCAATGTTCAAAACCTGCAAAATTGCAGAATATATATGCGTAAATATCCGATTGCAGGCAAAAGTGCAAAGCGTGTAGATGCGGCAACTTCATATAGTTGAGGATGCACGGATCATGCGCGATATTTCCCACAGGCTGGCGGAAAGCGCCGCCCTTTCCTCCCCATCGGCACCCCGCCACGGTGACGTTTTCGATCCGAACAACGGTGTCGTTCAAGCCCGGGTTACTCTTGGCGATGCGGCCGTACTCGAGGCCGCCGTTGCTGCTGCCAGGGCAGCACAGCCCGCATGGGCCGCGATGAACCCGCAACGCCGAGCTCGGGTAATGTTCGCTTTCAAGGCCCTGGTCGAAGCCAATATGGAGAGCCTTGCCCACATGCTCTCTTCAGAGCATGGCAAGGTAATAGCGGACGCAAAGGGCGACATTCAGCGTGGGCTGGAAGTAATCGAGTTCTGCTGCGGTATTCCGCACGCGCTGAAGGGCGAATATACGCAGGGCGCGGGACCGGGCATCGACGTCTATTCGATGCGCATGCCGCTCGGCATCGGCGCGGGCATCACGCCGTTCAATTTCCCGGCAATGATCCCGATGTGGATGTTCGGCCCGGCGATCGCGACCGGCAACGCCTTTATCCTGAAACCGTCCGAGCGTGATCCCAGCGTCCCTGTCCGTCTCGCCGAACTGATGAGCGAAGCGGGACTGCCCGACGGGATCCTTCAGGTCGTGCATGGCGACAAGGAAATGGTCGACGCGATCCTCGATCATCCAGACATCAAGGGCGTCAGCTTCGTCGGTTCCTCCGACATAGCGCATTATGTCTATAATCGCGGCGTCGCCGCGGGCAAGCGTGTACAGGCGATGGGCGGCGCCAAGAATCATGGCATCGTCATGCCTGACGCCGATCTGGATCAGGTCGTCAACGATTTGTCCGGAGCTGCCTTCGGGTCGGCAGGCGAACGCTGCATGGCTCTGCCGGTGGTCACACCGGTCGGTGAAAAGACCGCCTACGCCCTGCGCGAAAAGCTGATCCCGGCGATAGCGGCACTGCGCGTCGGCATCTCAACGGATACCGAAGCCCATTACGGCCCGGTTGTCACCGCCGCGCATAAGGCCAAGATCGAATCCTACATCCAGAGGGGTGTCGACGAAGGTGCGGAACTGGTGGTCGACGGACGCGGCTTCACGCTGCAAGGGCATGAACAGGGTTTCTTTGTCGGCCCGACCCTGTTCGATCATGTGACGCCGGAAATGCAGTCCTATCGGGAGGAGATTTTCGGCCCGGTCTTGCAGATTGTCCGCGCCGACAGCTTCGAGGAGGCAGTCGCCCTGCCGAGCAAGCACCAATACGGCAATGGCGTAGCGATCTTCACGCGCAATGGCCATGCCGCGCGCGAATTCGCATCAAGGGTAGATGTCGGCATGGTCGGCATCAACGAGCCGATACCGGTCCCGGTCGCCTATCACACCTTCGGCGGCTGGAAGCGCTCGGCCTTCGGTGACACCAACCAGCACGGTATGGAAGGCGTGAAATTCTGGACCAAGATAAAGACGATCACGCAGCGCTGGCCGGATGGTTCACCCGATGGTAGCAATGCGTTCATCATTCCGACCATGGGGTAATATCATGCGTTCCGCCGCTTTCGCCGCTGCCGCTATACTCGTTCTTGCTGCCTGCTCGTCGCAAGACGACAATAACGAAAATCTGGCGAGTGGCGATACGCGGATCGTTGAAAACGAGGTGATACCGCCTGACGAAAACATGACGGCGGCGGGTCCCCTCGTGCCGGAAGCGCGGGGTCCAGCGGAGGCGGACAGCGGGAAGGACATCCCACCGATGGTCAGGGGCCGGTGGGGACTGGTTCCCGCCGACTGCACCTCTACCCATGGCGACGCCAAGGGCTTGCTCGAAGTGACGCCGACCGCGCTGAACTTCTATGAATCGCGCGGTACGTTGGAGAAGATATCGGAACACGAACCGAGCCGTATCCGCGCCCGCTTCTCTTTCACCGGGGAGGGAATGTCTTGGCAAAGGGACATGCTGCTCGATGTTCAGGATGGCGGCCAGACCCTGATCCGCACCGAATTTGGCGATGGCGCCGCGCCGGCGCCGCTTCGCTACAGCCGCTGCCCCTGAGCGGCAGGCAGCGAAGGATAAAGAACACGGATATGACCGATCAGTTCGACCTCACCGATGACCAGCGCGCAATACAGGAAATGGCGCAGCGCTTCACTGCCGACCTGATCACGCCGCACGCCGCCGAATGGGACGAGAAGCACATCTTCCCGCGCAATGTTGTCAAAGCCGCTGCGGAACTCGGTTTTTGCGGCATTTATGTCAGCGAGGAAAGCGGTGGGATCGGCCTGGGAAGGCTGGGGGCGGCGCTCATCATGGAAGCGATGGCCTATGGCTGCCCCTCCACCAGCGCATTCATCTCGATCCACAACATGGCCGCCTGGATGATCGACCGCTTCGGCTCGGCCGCGGTGAAGGGCAAATATATGCCCGACCTCATATCCGCCAATCTGCTCGCCAGCTATTGCCTGACGGAAGCGGGAGCAGGTTCGGACGCGGCCAGCCTCAAGACCAAGGCGGTCAGGGATGGCGAGCATTATGTCGTCACCGGCTCCAAGCAGTTCATTTCAGGCGGTGGAGAGAATGACCTTTACGTCACCATGGTGCGGACCGGAGAAGATGGCCCCAAGGGCATAAGCTGCCTCGTCATTGAAAAGGATATGGCAGGCGTCAACTTCGGCGCGCAGGAGCGCAAGCTCGGCTGGCATTCGCAGCCGACCGCGCAGGTAAATTTCGACGGCGTTCGGGTGCCGGTCGAAAACCTTGTCGGTGCTGAAGGCGAAGGCTTTCGCATCGCCATGGCCGGGCTGGATGGCGGCCGACTCAACATCGGCGCCTGTTCGCTCGGCGGCGCGCAACGCTGCCTTGATGAGGCGGTCGGTTATGTGAAGGACCGGAAGCAGTTCGGACAGACAATCGGCGATTTCCAGAACACTCAGTTCATGCTTGCGGACATGGAAACGGAACTGCAGGCCGCCCGCATGCTGCTCTATGCTGCCGCGGTGAAGGTGACAACGGGCGCACATGACAAGACGCGTTTCGCTGCCATGGCGAAACGGCTTGCCACCGATACCGGGAGTGCAGTAGCGGACCGGGCGCTGCAACTGCACGGCGGCTATGGTTATCTGATGGACTATCCGGTCGAACGCTTCTGGCGCGACCTGCGCGTTCATTCGATACTGGAAGGCACCAACCAGATCATGCGGATGATCGTGGGCAGGGACATGTTGCGGCAGTGAGCGAGAATCCAGACGTCCTCATTTTGCGCGAAGGCGCCGCCGGTCTCATCCGGCTTAACCGGCCGAAGGCGATCCACGCACTGACGCTCGATATGGTGCATGCGATGACCGTTGCGCTGCTCGAATGGCGCGACGATCCAGAAGTCGGGGCCGTGATCATCGATCATGCCGAGGGCCGGGGTTTCTGCGCCGGTGGAGATATCTCGCTTCTGCGCGAGTCTGCGCTCAATGACGGCGGCATTGCGGGACGGAAATTCTTCCACGACGAATATCGCCTCAACCACCTCCTGTTCACCTATGCCAAGCCGGTTGTGGTTTTCATGGACGGCATAACCATGGGTGGCGGCGTCGGCATTTCCATGCCCGCCCGCTATCGCGTTGCGACGGAAAATACGCGGTTCGCGATGCCGGAAACCGGGATCGGGCTTTTCCCTGATGTCGGTGGCGGCTGGTATCTGTCGCGACTGCGGAACCGGCTCGGCCAGTATCTTGCGCTGACCGGAGCGCGGATAGATGGCGCCGGATGTCTGTGGGCCGGCGTCGCGACCCATTATCTGCCGACCGATCAACTCGATGCGGCAAAACGGCGTATTTCGCTTCATCCTGAGAAGATCGGAGAGATTCTCGATAGCTTCGCACAGCGCGAGATCCCCTCCGCTGGAATCGAGGCACATGCAGCGGACATCGCCCGGCATTTCGCATCCGATCGGCTGGAGGACATCCTCGCCAGCCTCGCGTCCGATGAGGGCGAATGGGCGACAAAGGAGCTTGCGGGGTTGCGGACCAAGAGTCCGCAAACCTGCAAGGTTGCGCTTCGCGAGTTGCGCGAAAGCCTCACCTGTGCCGATTTCGCCGGGAACATGGCGATGGAATATCGCATCGCCAGCCGCGTGCTCACCCGGCCGGATTTCGCGGAGGGTGTGCGCGCTCTGATCGTCGACAAGACCAATGATCCCCATTGGGATCCGCCGACGCCCGAAGCGGTCACCGAAGAGTTGATCGACAGCATCTTCGCGCCGCTCCCCGAAGGCGAAGCCTGGACACCCCTAATTTGAACCCGAGGAATATCCGATGAGCTACGAAACGATACTGGTCGAAAAGCGCGATGCCGTCACGCTGATCACCCTCAACCGCCCGCAGGCGCTTAACGCCCTCAACGGTCAGGTTCTGACTGACCTGATCGACGCGTTCGCCGCCTATGACGCCGATCCGACCCAGCATTGCGCAGTACTGACCGGCAGTGAAAAGGCGTTCGCGGCAGGGGCAGATATCAAGGAAATGTCGGAAAAGGCGGCTGCCGATTTCTATCTCGAGGATTTCTTCGCTGGCTGGACGACACGGGTCACGGCGACACGCAAGCCGTGGATCGCTGCGGTGGCCGGTTTCGCGCTGGGTGGCGGGTGCGAGCTTGCGATGATGGCGGATTTCATCATCGCGGCCGACACCGCGAAATTCGGCCAGCCCGAGATCA
>JBFXHW010000193.1:0-5761 GCA_050176605.1 Sphingobium sp.
GCCGAGCAGGGCCGCATCCAGCGTGAACGCTTTCTGACGCCGGGATCGGGCTACCAGCCCGGCAATGCCCGGATGTTCGGCAACGGCAACAACTGACCGGACAGGAGGGGCGCGATATGGACGGCAAGCTGCTGGCCCGGATCGGGGCGATCATATTCGTCGCTATCGCGATTACCGCCACGGTGATCGAAATGACCCGCGAGGACAAACCGGCGCAAACCCATCCGGCTCCCGCGCTTCAACCTTCTCTCGATCCACTGCGCCAGAGCCTGCGCCGCTGCCAGCAGCTTGGTGAGGCTGCCGTGAACGATTCCGGTTGCCTCGCCACCTGGGCCGAGAACCGTGATCGGTTCCTCGGCCGGACGCCGGTGCCCGCCGCCCCGCATCAGAACGGGGGTCAGTGAACCATGGGGGGCACCGGCGTCATCGACAATTTCCTGGGCGTATTCACCAGCTATATCGACAGCGGTTTCGGCCTGCTCGGTGGCGAGGTCGCCTTCATCGCCACCACCCTGATCGTCATCGACGTAACGCTGGCGGCACTCTTCTGGTCCTGGAGCGCCGATGACGACATTATCGCCCGGCTGGTTAAGAAGACGCTGTTCGTCGGCGTCTTCGCCTATTTGATCGGCAACTGGAACAATCTCGCGCAGATCATCTTCGACAGCTTCGCTGGTCTCGGCCTGAAGGGATCGGGGACCAGCTTTTCCGCCGCCGATTTGCTGCGGCCCGGAAAGGTGGCGCAGACCGGCCTCGATGCCGGTCGCCCGCTGCTCGAATCCATCTCGGACATGATGGGCTATTGGTCCTTCTTCGAGAACTTCATCCAGATCGCCTGCCTGATGTTCGCCTGGGTGCTGGTGCTGCTCGCCTTCTTCATCCTTGCCGTGCAGCTCTTCGTCACCCTGATCGAGTTCAAGCTGACGACGCTGGCCGGCTTCGTCCTCATCCCCTTCGGCCTGTTCGGCAAGACCGCCTTCATGGCCGAACGCGTGCTCGGCAACGTTATCTCGTCCGGCATCAAGGTGCTGGTGCTCGCCGTCATCATCGGAATCGGCTCGACGCTGTTTTCACAGTTCACGGCAGGTTTTGGCGGCGCGACGCCGACCATCGACGATGCGATGGCGATTGTGCTGGCAGCACTTTCCCTTCTCGGCCTCGGCATCTTCGGTCCCGGCATCGCCTCCGGTCTCGTCTCCGGCGGCCCGCAGCTTGGTGCAGGTGCCGCCGTCGGAACCGGCCTTGCCGCTGGCGGCATGGTGCTCGCCGGTGGCGCTGCCGCAGGTATGGCCGCGAAGGGTGGAGTTGCGGCACTCTCCGGTGGTGCCACTGCTGTCCGTGGCGGTGCTGCCGCCGCAGGTGCTGCGAGCGCTGCCTATAGTGTCGGATCACTCGGCCAGTCCGGCGCGGCCGGTGTCGCTTCGGGTCTGGGGGGTGTCGCTCGTGCCGCAGGGGCTGCTGCCGCATCGCCGCTGAAGCGTGCCGCCTCGAAAGCAGCGGAAAGCGTCAAAGGCAGCTTCTCCGATGGTGCGCGCGCCGGGCTCGGCGTCACCGGAGGATCGTCCACGCAGGGAACTATTGGCGGTGCGAGTACCGCCGGTTCCGCAGCGCCTGCCGCTCCGGCGGGCGGCCCGCCGGCGTGGGCGCAGCAGATGCACCGCCGTCAGGCCCTCAATCACGGCACCACGATGGCCGCCCATGCCGTCCGCTCCGGCGACAGCCACGGCGGCGGCTCTTCCGTCAACATGTCCGAAAGCGACCGCTCATGAACATCTTCAGACGCCCATCGACCCATTACGGCAAATCGCCCGAACCCGAAACGCCTTACCAGAAAGCCGCGCAGGCCTGGGATGAGCGTATCGGCTCGGCCCGCGTGCAGGCGAAGAACTGGCGCTACATGGCCTTCGGCTCGTTGATCCTCTCGGCTGGCTTCGCCTCCGCGCTTGTCCTGCAATCGGCACGCGGGACTGTCGTGCCCTGGGTGGTGCAGGTGGATAATCTCGGCCAGGCGCAAACCGTTGCCGCAGCGACGGCCGATTATCGCCCGACAGATCCTCAGATCGCCTTCCATCTGGGCCGCTTCATCGAGCAGACGCGCTCGATCCCGGCCGACGCCATCATCGTGCGGCAGAACTGGCTGCGCGCCTATGAGTTCACCACGGATCGGGGCGCCGCCGCGCTCAACGACTATGCCCGCGCCAACGACCCGTTTACGAAGGTCGGCCACCAGCAGATCTCGGTTGAAGTCTCCAGCGTCATCCGGGCCTCGAACGACAGTTTCCGCGTCGCCTGGACCGAGCGCCATTACGAGAACGGGCAGCTTTCCACGACCGAGCGCTGGACCGCGATCCTGACCATCGTGATCCAGGTGCCGCGCGACGCGACGCGTCTGCGCGCCAATCCGCTCGGCATCTACGTCAATGCAATCTCATGGTCGCGGGAGATGAGCCAATGACCATTGCACATTCCTGCAATTCCGGTTTCCTGGCGTTCCGTAAACCCGTCATCACGGCTTTGCTGCTCTCGGCCACTATGCTGGCGGGCTGCGCCACCAACCGCACGCCGCAATTCAGCTACGATGCCGATGTTCCGGCGCTGCCGACCGTGCAGGCTGTCGCCACCGATGATCGGCCCCGGCCATTGCACACACCGCCGGCCTGGACGGTCGCGCGCGGCGGAACCGCAGCAGGCACGCCGGCAGGCCGCGTCGAGAACGCGAATGCCGCCGCTCGCGTCGAACCGCGCCGCGAAGGCTATTATAATGCCATCCAGATCTACCCCTGGTCGGAAGGCGCACTTTATCAGGTCTATGCCGCGCCGGGGCAGATCACCAATATCGCGCTGGAGCCGGGCGAGAGCCTGACCGGTGCGGGGCCGATCGCGGCGGGCGATACTGCTCGCTGGATTATCGGGGATACCGAAAGCGGCAGCGGTGTGAACCGCCGCGTCCACATCCTCGTCAAGCCATCGCGGCCGGACATCTCGACCAATCTCGTCGTCACAACCGACCGGCGCACTTACATGATCGAACTGCGCGCCCGCGAAGCCCTCTATATGCCGTCCGTCGCCTGGGCCTATCCGGCGCAGCCCGCAGGCCAGCGCCACACCGTTCCGGCAGCACCGATCATTCCGATCGAGGCCGCGCGTAACTACCGCTACGGCCTGACCGGCGACAGCCCGCCATGGCGGCCGATTTCCGTCTTCGACGATGGACGTCGCGTCTATGTTATCTTCCCGCGCGGTATCGTGCAGGGCGAGATGCCGCCGATCTTCGTTCTGGGGTCCGATGGCGAGCCGCAGATCGTCAATTCCCGCATCCACCAGAACATCCTGATCGTGGACCGCATGTTCGGCGCGGCCGAGCTGCGTCTGGGCAGTGGCGATCGCCAGCAAACCGTGAGGATCGTTCGTATCGAACAAAGGCAGGCCGCACAGCCCGCGAACACCGGGGAGTCGCCGTCATGAGCGAGGAGACCACTACGAATGCCGCGCCGATGCGCCTGCGCGCCGAGGCACCGCGTGTCACCCGCCTGTCGCGCAAGATGCTCGCCGGTGTCGCAGCCGTCGCGTTGCTAGGGATCGGTGGTGCGCTGATCTATGCACTCCAGATTCGTGATCTGAACGGAAATGGCGAAGAACTCTATTCGACCGAGAACCGCCCCACGGCCGATGGCCTGTCTGGCCTGCCGCGCGATTACACTGGCCCGGTCCTGGGACCGGCATTGCCCGGTGATCTCGGTGGTCCCATACTTGACGCCCAGAACAGGGGCCAGCCCGTCACACCGCCCGCTATGGCGACGCCCGCCCGCGACCCTGCCGAAGAGCGGCGTCTCGCTGAAGAGGAAGCCGCGCGTCTGAGCACGGTCTTCTTCCAGTCAGGGCAGAGAACGGCAGCGGCACCCAGTTCCGCAATGCCTAGCCTCGCAGGCCTTGACCTTGGCGGTCAAGCCGCGACGCAGGACCGGCACACGGCTTTCCTCAATGGTCCGGTGGACCGCCAGACCGTTGCCATGGATCGCATCATGGCGCCCGCATCGCCTTACATCCTTCAGGCGGGAGCCGTGATCCCGGCGGCGATGATTACCGGCATTCGATCCGATCTGCCGGGGCAAATCACCGCGCAGGTCACGGAGAATGTCTATGACAGCCCGACCGGCTCGCTGCTCCTGATCCCGCAGGGCACGCGCATCATCGGCCAGTATGATGCGGGCGTCACCTTCGGACAGCGCCGCGTGCTGCTGGTCTGGAACCGGCTGATCCTGCCAAATGGCCGCTCCATCGTTCTGGAGCGTCAACCGGGCGCAGACGCTTCCGGCTATGCCGGGCTTGAGGATGGCGTCGATTATCACTGGTGGGATCTGATGAAAGCGGCAGGGCTGTCCACGCTGCTCGGCATTGGCACCGAGCTGGCGACCGATGACGATGACCGGCTGATCCGCGCCATCCGCGACGGGGCGCAAGACACGATCAACCAGGCCGGACAACAGATCGTCCAGCGCCAGTTGCAGGTTGCCCCGACACTGACCATCCGGCCGGGCTTCCCGGTCAGGGTCATCGTCACCCGCGATCTTGTGCTCGAACCCTACAGGAACTGACCATGGCAAAGCTGAAACTTGGACCTATTATTGACGACAAACCCGTCAAACTCACGCTGGAATTGCCGGGGCCGCTCCATCGTGATCTCGTTGCCTATGCCGAGGTGCTGGCCCGAGAAACCGGGCAGCCCGCCACCGATCCAGTCAAGCTGATCGTGCCGATGCTGGAGCGGTTTATTGCCACGGATCGGGGCTTTGCCAGCGCCAGAAGAGCCCGCTCATGATGCGGGAGGCCTATCAGGACAAGTCGCCGCGATGATCTCCATGAGCGTGTCGACCGCCTTTTGCGCCGTGTCCCATTTAGCGGACTGATCCATTTCCCGGTTCTGAAGGGTGAGGCTCACCGCGCCGTGTACCGTTGACCAGAACATGAAGCTGTAGCGGCTGAGATCCATGCTAGGCAAAAAGCCTTTGTCCTGAGAGCAACGAAGTCCCGTGAGCAATAGATTCAAGACCTGACGTCCAGCTTCGCTCGACCATGGGTCGTCGCTGACCCCGAGCCGCGGCGGCGGTGTGAACATCAAGCGGTATAGCGTGGGGTTCTCCAGGGCAAAGCGGACATAGGCATAGCTCCCATCACGCAAATAGCCGAATGGATCGCCGCGCATCTGCTCGAAGAAGACCAGCTTTTCTCTGTAGAGCCGGTTGAAACCTTCATCCCGAACGGCGCGCAGCAAGGCGCTCTTGTCGTGAAAGTGGCCGTAAAGCGCTGGCGCGGTGCAGCCTATGGCATGCGCAACCGCGGTCAGCGGTACGTCGAGGTCGCCGCGCTCCGCTAACAACCGAATGGTTTCGTCGACGGCGCGACGAGCAGTATCAAGTTCTTGCTCTTTCCGAGGGCGAGCCATGGACATCCTGTCGCAACTGATCGTGAAAACTAAACGCAATTTACTTTTTTCGTTGACGGGGCGGATGTCAAGAAGCAGCATTTCGATAACTGAACGCCGTTTAGTTTGAGATTATGCGGAGAGGCGATGAGCGCGCCCAGAGTCAACCATCGTGGTGCATACATCGTGAGTGAAACGCGCAGGCCGTTTCTTGCGCTGATGATGGCGGCGCGCTGGCCAGAAACCGAACACGGTCTAGGGTGAGACGCAATGCCTGCGATCCGGAGAAATCAGACCTCGCCTGGAGATGCCCTCTCGAAAATTGTTGCGGGGAATGGC
>JBFXHW010000194.1:0-5759 GCA_050176605.1 Sphingobium sp.
GACCCGACAAAAAACATCATCACCCTGACGAACGACGGCGCGATCAGATGGAACGGGAGGTTCGTCAACCGGGAAGAATTGCGCGCCCGGATTAATGCCGCTGGTGCAATGCTGCTGCAGCCGCAGGTGCTGCTCAGACCCGAAGCGGGTACGCGCTATGAACTGGTCGACTCGGTGCTGGCCGACATCAAACGCGCCGGCACGGAAAAGCTCGCCTTCGTCGGTAACGAACAGTTCAGCCGGTTCTGATCCGTCGGCGGCGGAGGCCCCGCCGGCCTATTCCCCCGGCGCCAGCGCCCGGATGCTCAGCGCGTGAATCTTGTCCGCGAGCAGTTCCTTGAGCGCGGCATTCACCATCCGTTGACGCGAAACCCGGCTCTCGCCGATGAAGGCGGTAGACACCAGCTCCACGGTGAAGTGGCTCTCGCCAGAGCCGTCATGCCCGACATGACCGCGATGACGGTCGCTATCGTTGATGACGAGCAGATGCGACGGGTTGAGCGCCAGACGCAGACAGGATTCGATCTCGGTGGCCACAGGGCCTTTTGCCGGAGTTTCTTTTGAATGCGTGTTCATGCACCCTATATAGGGCCATTGTATTTTTCTGGACACGTCTTTCTTGGCCGCCAACACCGATCCGAAGCGCAGGAGCCCCCGTTTCCACGGACGGGTGGAGGGAACCAGTCACCCTTGCGCGATAGAGGGGTGCGAGGAGCCCGGCGAATTCCGCGCGCCTCCGTCTCATGATGACGCGCGACGGGCCGACGCTCCGCCGCAATGGCGCTGGCTCTGCCTCGATCATGTGCGGGAATTCAACACAGGCTATAATTTCTTTGCAGGGATGAGCGCGGACGAGATTGCTGCGGCACAGCGTCCCTATGCGGGCTGGGAGAGGGAGACGCGCGCCTTTTCCTCCAACGCAGCATCGCCCGGGCCACGCTGGGCCGATTTCACCGATCCGCTCGACGCGATCGGCGCGGGCTTTCGCGAGAAGCTGGACCGGAGACGCGCCGACATGGCAAGGGAAGAGGGATTGCGCACGGATGGCAAGCCACTCTCAGGCGAGGATCGCAAGGCGATGCGGGTCCTCGATCTGGCGCTGGATGCCGACCGAAAGGCGCTGCGAAACCGCTACGCCGCGTTGGTAAGGCGCTATCATCCGGACCATAATGGGGGTGACCGGAGCCACGAAAAGGCGTTGCAGGATGTGATCGCCGCCTATACGCACTTGCGAAAGGCTCCCGCCTTTGCGTGAGTCCGCCGCAACCCAATCAGACCGATAATTCAAGGCCCGATCATGACCGACATACCCAACGCCAACCCCGACATGCGCAGCGACACGCTGATGGACGCGCCCGACAGGCAGGTCAGCGCGCGCGACCTGTTCGGCGTTGATGTCGACATGATGGTCCCCGCCTTTTCGGAAGCCGACGAGCGCGTACCCGATCTCGATCCCGCCTATGTCTTCGATCCGGACACCACGCTCGCCATTCTGGCAGGCTTCGCGCACAACCGCCGTGTGATGGTCCAGGGCTATCACGGCACCGGCAAGTCGACCCATATCGAACAGGTCGCGGCGCGTTTGAACTGGCCGTGCATCCGCATCAACCTTGACGCCCACATCAGCCGCATCGACCTAGTCGGTCGCGACGCGATCGTACTGAAAGACGGGCAGCAGGTCACCGAATTCCGCGAAGGGCTGCTTCCCTGGGCGTTGCAACGGCCCGTCGCGCTGGTGTTCGACGAATATGACGCGGGTCGCCCTGACGTGATGTTCGTGATCCAGCGCGTGCTGGAGACCGACGGCAAGATGACGCTGCTCGACCAGAATCGCGTGATCCGGCCCAATCCCTGGTTCCGGCTGTTCGCAACCGCCAACACCGTGGGGCTGGGTGACACATCCGGCCTCTACCACGGCACGCAGCAGATCAACCAGGGTCAGATGGACCGCTGGAATCTTGTCGTGGCATTGAACTACCTCCCGGCCGAGGTCGAGGCGCAGGTCGTACTCGCCAAGTCCGGCGAATATGATCATGAAGGCGGCCGCGAGGAAGTGGCGAACATGATCAAGGTCGCCGAACTGTCGCGTCAGGGCTTCATCAACGGCGACATCTCAACCGTCATGAGCCCGCGCACCGTCATTAGCTGGGCGCAGAACGCGCTCATCTTCAAGGATGTCGGTTTTGCCTTCCGCCTCTCGTTCCTCAACAAGTGCGACGAGGCAGAGCGCCCGCTGGTCGCCGAATATTATCAGCGCGTGTTCGGCAAGGACCTGCCCGAGAGCATTGCCGGCAAGGTGGGGTGAACGCCGCGAGCTGACCCGTGACGTCTCCAACGCCCCTCGATGCCTTCAAGGCCATATTGTCGGGCGCCGCCCGTGCGGTGGCGCGGGATGCGGAGGTGGAGGTCTCCTTCACCGCCGATAATCCGCACATGGCGGGGAAACAGATCAAGGTGCCGACACCGGGACGCAATCTGCCGCGCGATCAGATCGCGCTGGCACGCGGTGTCGCCGATGCCAATGCGCTGAAGCTGCGTCATCACAATGCCGCAATGCATGGCCGTGCGGCACCCGGCGAGGCGATCGCCCGCGCCGTCTATGACGCCGCCGAGCAGGCGCGCGTCGAGGCGATTGGCGCGCGAAGCATGGCGGGGGTCCGCGAAAACCTCGCCCATGCGCTTGACCTGCGTTTGAAGTCAGACCCGATCGTGCGCGCACGCAGCGCGGAAGAAGTCCCGCTGTCGACCGCCGTCGCCTTGATGGTGCGCGAGCGCCTGACCGGGCAGGCGGCGCCGGAGGCAGCGCGGGCTGGCGTGGACATGGTGCGTGAATGGATCGAGGGCAAGGCGGGCGGCGATCTCGATGCCTTGCCGCTCGCCCTCGACGATCAGCGCGCCTTTCAGCAATTGACCACCAGCATGCTGGAGCATCTCGCGCTGGTCGAGACGGACGACCAGCAGGAGCCGACCGACGAGACCGGCGAGGACGAGGAGGACTCGTCCGACGAACAGGAAGACGAAGGCGATACCGGCGACGAACAGGCGGGCGAGAGCGACGCCACAACCGAGGCGCGCGGCGAGACGCAGGACGGCGAAAGCGAAGAGGGCGAGACCGAATATAGCGACGATCTCGACGCAATGAGCGACGAGGATGCCGAGGGGATGGGCGACGAGGGCATGATGCCGGTCCGTCCCAACCGGCCGATGAGCGACCTGCCGCCCGGCTTCGATTACAAGGCATTCACAACGACGCACGACGAGGTGATCGCGGCGACCGATCTTTGCGATCCCGATGAGCTCGTCCGCCTGCGCGGCTTTCTCGATCAGCAGATGGCCAGCCTGCAAGGGGCGGTGACCAAGCTCGCCAACCGCCTGCAGCGCCGCCTTATGGCGCAGCAGTCGCGGAGCTGGGAATTCGATCAGGAGGAAGGGCTGCTCGACGCCGCTCGTCTCGCCCGCATCGTCATCGACCCGACCCGCTCGCTATCCTACAAGATCGAGCGCGATACCGAATTCCGCGATACTGTCGTCACGCTGCTGATCGACAATTCGGGTTCGATGCGCGGACGCCCGATCAGCATCGCCGCAATCAGCGCCGACATCATGGCGCGCACGCTGGAACGCTGCGGCGTGAAGACCGAAATTCTCGGTTTCACGACTCGTGCCTGGAAAGGCGGACAGAGTCGGGAGGACTGGCTGGCCGCAGGCCGCCCGCCCCTGCCCGGCCGCCTCAACGATCTTCGCCACATCATCTACAAGAAGGCCGACGAGCCCTGGCGCCGCGCACGCACCAGCCTTGGCCTGATGATGCGCGAAGGCCTGCTCAAGGAAAATATCGACGGTGAGGCGCTGCTCTGGGCGCATGGCCGCCTCGTCAACCGGCCGGAGGAACGGCGCATCCTGATGGTGATATCCGACGGCGCACCGGTCGACGATTCCACTTTGTCGGTCAACAGTGGCGTCTATCTGGAACGCCATCTGCGGCAAGTGATCGAATGGATCGAGACGCGCAGCCCGTTACAGCTCATCGCCATCGGCATTGGCCATGACGTGACCCGGTATTACCGGCGGGCCGTGACGATCATGGATGCGGAACAGCTTGGCGGCACGATGGTCGAGCAGCTCGCGGGACTTTTCGACGAGGATTGAGATACTATGCCAATGACGGTCAGTGAGGCGGTGGCGACTCGACGCGCCATCCGGGCGTTTCAGGATACACCCGTCGATATCGACACGCTGAGGCGCGTCATGGACAAGGCACGCTTCGCGCCCTCCGGCTGTAACTACCAGCCATGGGAGGCGACGATCGTGACCGGCGATCCGCTGAAGCAACTGCAGGAGCGGATGCGCAATTCGTCACCGCAGGACCCGCCGGAATATGACTGGTCTGCACCGGGCAAGATGCCCGACTATCAGGCGCGCCTTTTCGAGGTGAGCGAGGGCATGTACGGCGCAATGGGCATTGCGCGCGAGGACAAGACGGCGCGGCGGGAATTCTTCATCCGCAACGTCATTTCCTTCGACGCTCCGGCTGTGCTCCTCTGTTATTTTCCCCGGCTGATGGGCCCGCCGCAATGGTCCGATGTCGGCATGTGGCTGCAAACGATCATGCTGTTGCTGCGCGAGGAAGGGCTGGACAGTTGCCCGCAGGAGTATCTCTGGGCCTTTGCGCGCCTGATCAAGGACTTTATCGGCGTCAGCGACGAGACCCATATCTTCTTCTGCGGACTAGCCATCGGCTATCGTGATGCGGACGCCCCGGTGAACAATTTCGAGCGGCAGCGGGTACCGCTGGACGATCAGGTGCGCTTTCTCGGTTTCTGACAGGCGATGAGCCAGATTCCCGTTCCGCTCTGGGTTCTCATCCCGTGCGCCGCGGCGATTTTCTATCTCGGCTGGCGCCGCTGGCAGCGCAAGCCGGAGTGGGTCTTGCGCCCGGGCCGGCTGTGGCTGCTGCCGGCAATCCTCGCCGCGATCATCCTGCCGCTGCTCTATCTTCAGCCGCACCGGCCGTTCGGCCCGCTCGACTATGGCATATTCGCTGTCGCGATTGCGCTGGGCCTGGCAACAGGTTTCATCCGCGCCCGCGCGACCCGGCTGCGATACGATCATGAACGCGGCGAGCTGATGGCAGGCTTCTCGCTGTCGGCACTCCTCCTCTTGATCCCGATCGGCTTCGCGCGGCATGTCAGCCGCGAATATTTCGGCATCGGCCCCAGCGCGGTCAGCCATGGCGACGCGCGCGCGATCATGGGTTCCCTCCTGTTCGTGCTGGCCATGGTGATCGTGCACCGTGGCACCTTGTGGGTGCGGGCGCGAAAAGTGGGATCAGCGCACGAAATCGGGGCGCAAAAACCGTCTTGATTTCCTTGTAGATGACTAGTTTCATTGTATAATTTTTGGCCCTACAATTTCACTTGCCAGCAAGAAAGATTGAGCGCACGCCCGCTTCTGGAAGAGGGTTGGGGCACAGAATCAATGCCATTGTCACGCGGTCTGGCGGTGTTCATTTGCGCTGCGGGTCTTGTTGTTTTTCCGGCCCGGCGGCTTTGCTGGCTCGGCTGTAGCCTGTTCGGTACACAAAGGCGGCGTCAAGATCAGCTCGCTGGGCGGCGGCCGCTATTTCATCATGGTCGCCGATGCCGGCCGCCACGCGTTCACCGTGAACACCGAAGCGACGGAGTCCCTGCCGCTGGAGGTGGAGCCGGACGAAACCCAATTCGTCGCGTGCAAGATCAAGATGGGCATCATGGTCGGCC
>JBFXHW010000195.1:0-5743 GCA_050176605.1 Sphingobium sp.
CTGGCGAGAGTTGCTGGAAAAATATTACGGCGTGCGGGTCGGCAAATACAGCTATGGACCCATTCTATGGCGAACCTGCCTGCCGCGTGGAAGCATTGTGGGAAACTGGTGTTCGGTCGGTCAGGATCTGATTGTCCGGCGCAGGAATCATCCGATAGAGCGTGTCACCCAGCATCCCTATTTCTACAATGCCGGGCTCGGTCTGGTTGAGGAAGATACGATCGAGACCGACCCGGAAAATCCGCTGACAATCGGCCATGATGTCTGGATTGGCGATCGTGTGACGATCCTGGCTGGGTGCAGGCATGTCGGGAACGGGGCGGTTCTGGCCGCTGGAGCGATCATTACGAAGGATGTGCCGGCCTATGCCATCATGGGCGGGGTACCTGCGAAGGTACTCAAGAGCCGGTTCGAGCCCGAAGTCCAGCGGATTCTGGAAGAAAGCCGCTGGTGGGAGCTGGATGTCGATGATCTCAGGCCCGTTAGCGACCTGCTTGTCCAACCGTTGACGATCGATACGGCAACCGCGTTTGCCGCCCATTGCGGCAAGGTCAGAAACCCAACGTAAGAGCGGATATGAGGTGCTCTTGCCTCATCTGGGCGCGGATATGGTCCCGCCGGGCGACAAAGGGCAAGAAAGAAGGTTGACGGCGTTGATGCCCGACGGACGATCCGGTATGGATGCCGCGCTATGCGCCATTTACGGCAGAAAATTCTCTATCCGCTGATTGCCTTGATGGCGTTGGGTGCCGGTGCGTTCGCTCTGGCCGATCCCGGCGCGGTCCCCGGGCTGCGGGCCTTGTTCAACGAAAAGACGCCGGACGGGCTCGTGGTGCCCGTTTCCTCGATGGAGGAACTGGTTCGCGAGGCGAAACGCGCGAAACAGAAGACCGTACTGCGGCTCGCGCCTGGTCGGTATGAAGGCGGCTATCTGAGCGATGTCAAAAGCGCTGCGGGATTAACCATCGAGTCCGCTAATCCAGCCGATCCTGCCGTCATTCGGGGCCTCACGATCAAGGGCAGCAGTGGAATCAGGTTGCGCAGGCTGCTTTTTTCGACACCGCTCGGCCAGCCGGGAAAGCAATATCTGTTGCTGGTCATGGGTTCATCCAACATCGCCATTGATGATGTCGAACTGGTGGGCGAGGGAGACCCGGCGACCGACAAGATGATTTCAGCGCTCATGCTCCGTAATTGCAGTGATGTGCGCGTTTCCGGCTCGCGTTTTTCGCGTTTCCGTTATGCCCTCTCGTTTCTGGGCGGCGACGGGATAACTCTGGAACGAAATGAACTGCGCGATTTGCGGACCGATGCCATTCGTGGTGGCGGGGCCGACAATCTTACGATCAGAAACAATGTGATCGGCAATTTCCAGCCAGCCAATGGCGATCATCCGGACGGCGTCCAGCTCTGGTCAAACGATCAGAGCAGGCCGGCAAAAAATATCGTGATCGCGGATAATCTTGTCGTCAGGGATCAGGGTGGGATCATTCAGGGCGTGTTCGTTCGCGACACCAAGAGACAAATGCCTTTTGAAAATGTTGAGATCAGCGGGAATCTTGTGATCGGTTCCATGTATAACGGCATTTCGCTTGACGGAGCGCATGGCGCGCAGATCTCCAAAAATATCGTGATACCAGAGGGCAGCCAGAAAAGCTGGATCCGGGTTGAGCGCGCGCAGGATGTCGATCTGACCGACAATCGGGCGATGCTTTTCATTATCGGCAAGGAAGCCAAGGTCCGCCAGAAGGGCAGCAAGCATACCGGGCGGCTGAAAGGGGATATGGCGCCGATCATTCGTACATGGCTGGAAGCCCGGCCCGCATTGCGGGACCAGCCTGGCCCCTATCTGCAGAGACTCGCCGGACTTACGACAAAATGATCGCGGCCAGAGCGGGATTTCCGGCGGCAATGCGCCCGCCCTTGCGGGGCGTGCCTTTCTCAGGTGCGCGGGCGGGCATGGTGTGAGCATCTTGCTCGTCACCCCGTTCGTCGATCCGCAGGCCGTCGGTGAGCCTCGCTGGTGTTATGATCTTGCCAAGGCCATATCTTCGCGGACAGAGACAATGATCGTCGCGCAATCGCCGCGGAAACGATCATACAGCGTTGCAGATCTCTTCCCAGAAGCGCAGGTTTTCGAGCACAGGCCTTGGGAAATGGACTATCTGCCCAAGCGCATTCATGCCCTCATCAAGCCCAATTACATGCTGTTCTATCATCATGCGCGCAAGGCAATCCGCCGGGCTCGGGCAGCGGGTGCGATCAGTTGCGCTCATCATTTCGGCCCGCTGGCGCTACGCTATCCAACGCCCCTCCGCGGCATGGGGATACCGTATATCTTCGGTCCACTGGGCGGTAGCCTGCCGACACCGCCAGCCTTCAACGGCGGGCAGGGCAGCCAGCCATGGTATTATCGCTTGCGCGATTTTGACGGAATGCGGTTTCGATATGATCCCTGGCTGCGCTCCAGTTATCAGGACGCGGCCTGTGTCGTTGGTGTCGCCGACTATGTTCGCGATGTCCTCTCCCCCATGAAATTGCGTGATTTTGCCTCCTTTCCCGAGATTGCGGCACGTCCGCCGGAGGCTGATGTCGATGCCCTGGTCGCCCAGCGTGCAAAACGCACCGGGCCCGTGCGCTTCCTGATCGTTTCGCGGCTGATCTTCAGCAAAGGCGTACATTTTGCCGTGCGGGCGGCTTCCCTGCTCAGCGGTGAACGCGACTGGCGGATCGACATATTGGGGGCAGGGCCGATGCAGGCCGAACTCGAAGCCGAAATTGCATCGCTTGGCCTGGGTAGCCGCGTTGCGTTGCACGGTCATGTAGCGCGCGGAACTGTCGATGAATTCTATCGCGACGCCGACATTTTCCTTTTCCCGAGCATCAGAGAACCGAGCGGCGCCGTGGTTTTTGAGGCCATGTCCTGGGGCCTGCCGATGATCAGCGCGGATTATGGCGGCCCGGCCGCGCATGTCTGCGACGCATTCGGGCGGCGTGTGGGAGTGGGCTCGGAGGCGGGGTTCGTCGACGGGTTGGCCGACGCCATGCGGGAATTGATATCCGCGGCGGAAGTTCGGGAAAAGATGGGAAGAGCCGCATTGCGAGCGGCCCGCGAGCGGCACAGCATCGACGCGATGGCCAGTTTCTTTCTCGATCTCTACCGGCGGCACGGCAGGCACTGATGGCGCGCAATCACTCAAATATCGGACCATTCAGAATGTTTACATCTTCCGGTGCCACATTAGCCTCCGCATTCGGCGTGGCCACCGCGATTCGCGGCGGGGGCAAGGGGGCTGAAAGAGTCAGGGTTTTTCAATGAAAACAAGAAATTTTCCGATATTGCTGGGCATCGCCCTGCTGGCGGCTTGCCAATCCGGCGGAGGTGCCGCGCCGACGGGCCAGGTCGTCGCGAAGGTCAATGGCGAGGAAATCACGGTCGCCGACCTGCATCAGGAGATGGACAGCCTCAAGGCAAACGGCCATCCCGGAGCGGGGCTCCAGGCCGATGCCCTGCAGGCGATTGTCACGCGCAAGCAGATCGCGGCGGAGGCGCGCAAGCTGAAACTCGATCTTGTTCCGGTCACCGCGCTTAAGCAGAAGAAAATGGATGAAATGGTCCTGGTGGAGGCGCTGACCGAGCAGACTCGCCTGTCCGTTCCGCCTCCCTCGCGCGAGGAAGCGGCACAATATGTGGATGAGCATCCCGCGAGTTTCGCTCAGCGCAAGCTGTTCGTGCTTGACCAGATGATCGTTCTCGACAACTCACCCGAGTTGCTCAAGAAGATGGAGCCGCTCAACACGCTGACGGAAATCGAGGCATTGTTGAACGATCAGAAAATCAAGTATAACAAGACGATCGGCGTGGTCGACGCGCTGAACATCAATGCCGACGCTGCGGAAAAGATGGCGGCGCTGCCTTTGGGAGCCGTGTTCATTTCGCCTGATGAGAACAAGAATCTGCGCGTGAACGTGATTCGCGATGCGGCCACCGTGCCGCTGGAGCGGGAGGCGGCGATCAAGGTTGCGCTTGAGGCCCTGAAAGCTCGACGGGCAGATCAGATGGTTTCAAACAGGATAGGTCAAATCTTGACCGACGGTGCTGCAAACGTAGAATATAATGCGTCTTTTGCGCCGAAAAAGGCAGGTGGCCAGGGAACGGGGAAGTGATTTTGGGTGCATGATTGGCGACCGCAGTCGTTCTTGTGCTGTGACGGTTCTGAGCTGGACGTCCTGCCAGGTTGCACGCGACGAAGTGAGTATTGAAATCGAAGTGTATCAAAATGCACGTCCGATATTTCAGATAGTTCGGGGATTTGCTTTCGGTTTATTATCGGATGCGGTAAAGCAGCCCGAAAGATGCAAGAATATCGCGCCATTAAGGGAGGCCGGAATTTGAAACATGCGACGACCAAGGCGAGCGCCCTTGCGCTCATGGTATTGCCGCTGGCATCGCCGGCATGGGCTCAGGGCCGAAGCGTCGACCTGCGGGTCGGCATCCGGACGATCTACGATTCCAACGTTACCCGTTCGGCGAGTTCGGTTACCGGCAATCTGCAACGTTCGAACTGGCGGTTGCTGCCGAATATCACGGCAAACATGTCCATTCCATTCGGCCGTCACAGCTTTTCGCTGACCGGTCTTGTCGGCTATGACATCAACCTGAACAACAACGGCCTCAACCGCGAGCGCATCAGCCTCATTCCCAGCATGAACTTCAGCACGCCACGGTGCAACGCGACGGTATCCGGTAACTTTTCGCGAAACCAAAGCGATTACGGTGCTTATGATCGGGTAACCGGCAATTTTGCGTCTGGAAGCGTGAAGAATGTCGAAACCCTCGCAAGCGTGAATGCGTCCGGCGGATGCGGCGCCACTGTCGGTTTCCGGCCCGTTGTGGGAGCCGGTTACTCGCGCGCGAGCAACAGTAACATCGTCCGGCAGCGCAACGACCGTGACTCCGTCAATTATATGGGCGGGATCGCTTATACGCATCCGCTGGTCGGGAATGCCCAGATCTTCGTTTCCCGCTCCGAAACGCGATTCGACAACCGGCCTTTGCCGACCGGGGGCCAGAGCGGCTATAACTCCACCTCCTATGGTGCGAGCTTCTCCCGTAACATCGGGAGCAAACTGACCGCATCGGCGCAAGCCAGCTATACGAAGGTTGACAGCCGCTCAACGCAGGTTGGCGGTTCGTCAGGTCTCAACTGGTCGGTTGATCTTTCGGCGAATGTGATTCCCCGTATGCAGGTTTCCACCCAGCTTTCGCGCCGTTTCTCTTCATCGCTGGCGGTTGACTCGGTCTATAACCGCGAGACGACTTACGGCGTTGCCGCCAATTATGCGCTGACGCCGCGTACGCAGGTTCAGGGTTCATACACCTATCGCACGCGAAAGTTTTACGGTTTTCAGGCAGTCACGGGCGCGCCGTCGATCAACAGCGATCAGTCGCAGCAGGCCAGTATCGGCGTGACGCATACACTGAATCGGCGGATGTCGTTGAATCTGCGCGGCGGACGGTCAAAGCGGACGGCCAAGGGCGGCTTCTATGACTATACAAGCTATGTTGGCGAAGCCGGCCTGGATTTCAAATTCTGAACATGCTTCATCGGGGGCAGAGAGGGTATTGACTATGGTCTTGCGCAGCATCGAGAAATTTTTCGCCATCTTGGCGATTCTGTGCCTGTCGCTGGCTATGCCGTCGATGGCTCAGTCCCAGACTACTCAGCCGACGGCGACGACG